>CAYJEM010000001.1:0-137825 GCA_964369175.1 uncultured Erysipelotrichales bacterium
GTGAAAAAACTGGTGCAGGGATGATGGACTGTAAAAAAGCTTTAGAAGCTAATGACGGTGATGTAGAAAAATCATTTGACTGGTTAAGAGAAAAAGGAATCGCTAACGCAGCTAAAAAAGCTGACCGTGTTGCAGCTGAAGGTTTAACTTCATTTATTATTGAAGGAAATACTGCAGCTATCGTTGAAGTTAACTCTGAAACAGACTTCGTTGCTAAAAATGATGAGTTTAAAGATTTAGTTGCATTATGTGCAAAAGTAATCGTTGAATCAAACCCAGCATCTTTAGAAGACGCATTAAAAATTAATGTTGAAGGTAAAGAATTAGAAACAGTTATCGCTGAAAGAAGTGGTAAAATTGGAGAAAAATTATCTTTAAGAAGATATGAAGTATTCAACAAAACTGATGATCAAACATTTGGTGCTTACTCACACATGGGTGGAAAAATGACTGCAGTAGTAGTAATTACTGGAGCTAATGAAGAAGTTGCAAGAGATGTTGCAATGCACGTAGCTGCATCTGCACCTAAATATATCGATAGAACTTCTATTCCTGCTGAAGTATTAGAAAGAGAATTAGCAGTATTAAAAGCACAAGCTTTAGAAGAAAATGCAAACAGTGCTAAACCAAAACCAGAAAACATTATTGAAAAAATGATTGAAGGAAGATTAAACAAAAACTTAAAAGAAATGTGTTTAGTAGATCAAGAATTCATTAAAAATCCTGATGTTACTGTTGCTACATACTTATCAAATGGTAAAGTAGAATCAATGACTCGTTACCAAGTTGGTGAAGGTATTGAGAAAAAAGAAGTTAACTTTGCTGAAGAAGTTGCTCAACAAATGCGTGGATAATAAGTAACGGGACACTTTTCTGTGTCCTTTTATTATGATACAATATATTCAAGGAGAAAATAATTATGGGATATAATCGTGTATTATTAAAATTAAGTGGTGAAGCCTTGTCTGGTGATGATAAAGGTGGAATAAATGCCAAGACTGTAGCTGAAGTTGCAAAACAAATTAAAGATGCTAAAGATTTAGGATGTGAGATTGCTATTGTTTGTGGTGGTGGAAACATTTGGCGTGGTAAAATTGGTGCTGATATGGGAATGGACCGTTCAAGTGCAGATTACATGGGAATGTTAGCTACAGTTATGAATGGACTTGCTATCCAAAATGCATTAGAATCATTAGGTGTTGAAACAAGGGTTTTATCTGCAATTCAAATGCACCAAGTAGCTGAAACGTATATACGTCGTCGTGCTATTCGTCATCTAGAAAAAGGGCGTGTTGTAATTTTTGGTGCCGGAACTGGAAATCCATTCTTTACAACGGATACAACTGCTGCTCTTCGTGCTGCAGAAATCCAAGCTGATGTTATTTTAATGGCGAAAAACGGGGTAGATGGAGTATATAGTGCTGATCCGAAAATTGATACTACTGCTACTAAATTTGAACATATTACATATACTGATGTATTAGTAAAAGATTTAAAAATAATGGATCAAACTGCTATTACATTATGTAAAGATAATGATATCGACTTATGTGTATTTGATATGAATGTAAGTGGAAACATTGCAAGAGCTTGCGATGGTGAAGATATCGGAACAACAATTTCAGGAGGAAAATAGAATGATTGATATTATTTTAGAAGATGCAACAGAAAGAATGCAAAAAACAATTGAATCATACCAAAGAGATTTAGCGACAGTCCGTACTGGTAGAGCGAATCCGACAATGCTTGATAGAGTAATGGTTGACTATTACGGATCACCAACACCAGTAAATCAAGTTGGAGGGATTTCTGTTGTTGAAGGTAGACAACTAGTAATCAAACCATATGACAAGTCAATAATTGGAGCTATTGAAAGAGGAATTTATGAAGCTGATTTAGGATTGGCACCACAAAATGATGGTGAGATTATCCGAATTACAGTACCTGCATTAACAGAAGAAAGACGTAAAGAATTTGCTAAAAATGTATGGAAGTTTGCTGAAGCTGCAAAAGTTTCTATTCGTAATATTCGTCGTGATGCAAATGATGATATTAAAAAATCTGATGCAAGTGAAGATGAAGTAAAAGTTGGTCAAGATAAAGTACAAAAGTTAACTGATAAATTTGTTAAAGAAATTGACGAAATCGGTAAAGTAAAAGAAAAAGATATTTTAACTGTATAATAAAATGACATGTTACGACATGTCTTTTTTTGTGTGGATTTTTATGTTTTTATTCTAATTTATATATGTTATAATATTGTAGTTATAGGAGGTTTTCTATGTTATTCAAAAAAAGAGACGAAACACAAGAGTATCCGCTTGATTATGATAATATTCCTAGTCATATTGCTTTTATTATGGACGGCAATGGTCGCTGGGCTAAAAAAAGAAATATGCCACGTACATTTGGACACCATGAAGGAACAAAAACAATTCGAAAAGTAGCACTTGCTGCAAATAAATTAGGGGTAAAGGCAGTAACATTATATGCCTTTTCTACTGAAAACTTTTCACGACCAGAAAAAGAAGTACAATTTATTTTTAAACTTCCTAAAGAATTTTTTGAATCATATATAAAAGAACTAAATGAAAATAATGTAAAAATAATATCAATAGGCCATCTTGATAGAGCACCTGAACCTACACGTTTAGTAATTGAAAATGCTATTGAGATGACAAAGAATAATACTGGATTACAACTATGCTTTGCATTTATTTATGGTGGACGAGATGAAATTATTGAAGCTACAAAGAAAATATGTAATGACGTACAAGTAAATAAATTACAAATCGATGATATCACTGAAGCGATGTATGATAATTATTTAATGACAAGTGGTTTACCAGATGTTGATTTAATGGTTCGTACAAGTGGGGAACAAAGAATTTCTAATTTTTTATTATGGCAACTTGCTTATGCTGAGTTTATTTTTACTGAGGACTGCTGGCCAGAGTTTGATGAAAATTTATTAAAAAAAGTAATATATCAGTATCAAAATAGAGATCGTAGATTTGGGGGACTAAAATAATGATAAAAAGAATTGTTACTGCGTTTGCACTTGCTGCTGTTATATTCCCTTTAATAATACTAGGTGGTGTTTACTTCCATGGACTCATGGCAGTAGCTGCGGTGTATGGTGCATATGAAATTGTTAGCGTTGCATCAAAGGGGAAATTTCAAATACACGCATATATTTTGTCAGCGATATTTCTAACAGTTAGTGTCTTGCTTGATCCAACACTATACTTTGTTAATACCGTTTATATTGTATTATATTTGATTGGAATTTTACTGTTACCAATATTTGATAAAAATTTTAGTGTAGATAAAGGAATATATATATTTACACTTACTACGCTAGTTGCATTAGGAATGCACGCTATGACATATATTCGTTTAGAAATGTCAGTGCAACATTTCTTTGTAATTATATTTGCGACATCTGGAAGTGATGTAGGGGCATACTTTACAGGGTATTTCTTAGGGAAAAGAAAATTAATTCCAAGAATTTCACCTAAAAAGACTGTTGAAGGTGCAATTGGTGGTGTTATCTTAGGAACTGTTGCTGGTATTGTTTTAGCTATGATTTTAGGATTAATGAACGAGGCCACATTTATTATTGTTTCATGTTTTGTATTATCGATTACGAGTGAGTTTGGAGACTTGATTTTTAGCTCTTTAAAGCGACATTTTGATGTAAAGGACTTTTCTAATATATTCCCTGGTCACGGTGGGGTGTTAGACCGCATTGATAGTATAATTTTTAGTTCTTTGGTGTATATTTTAATAGCGATGGCAATGTTGGGGTAATTATATGAAAAAAATAACTGTATTAGGTGTAACTGGTTCTATTGGTATGCAAACTGTAGATGTGGTTATGCAACATCCACAATTTGAAATTGTGGCAATGTCAGCTGGACGTAATGTAGAAAAAGTAGAAGAAATTATATCTATGATTTCAGTAAAGCATGTGTGTCTCATTAATAAAGAAGATGCTACTTTGCTTCAGGAAAAATATCCGGATATTTGTTTTCATTATGGTGAAGATGGCTTACACTATATATCGACATTGACTGAAGTAGATATTGTATTAAATGCGATTGTTGGTTTTGCAGGTCTTTCATCAACAATAAAGGCTATCAAGGCAAAAAAAGATATTGCTCTTGCTAATAAAGAAACATTAGTTGTTGCTGGTCATATTATAATGGATTTAGTTAAAGAATATAATGTTAAGCTTTTACCGGTTGATAGTGAACATTCCGCAATATTTCAATCATTAAATGGTGAATCACCTAAAGAAATAAAAAGAATTTTGCTAACTGCAAGTGGTGGCAGTTTCCGTGACAAAACACGTGACGAATTAATTGGGGTAACGGTTAAGGAAGCATTGAATCATCCAAATTGGTCTATGGGAGCTAAAATCACGATTGATAGTGCAACAATGTTTAATAAAGGATTAGAAGTTATAGAAGCAAAGTGGTTATTTGATGTATCATATGATCAAATTGAAGTTGTTATACATCCAGAAAGTATTATTCACTCTATGGTTGAATACAATGATACTTCAATAATTGCTCAACTTGGAAATCCAGATATGCGTTTACCAATTCAATATGCTTTGTCTTATCCACGCCGTATTGCTTTAAATAGTGAAAGTTTGGATATTACAAAGATTTCTACATTAAACTTTAGAAAACCAGACTTTAAACGATTTAAGGCATTAGAACTGTCATATCGAGCAGGAAGTATAGGTGGTAGTATGCCATGTGTATTAAATGCAGCAAATGAAGTTGCAAATGCGCTATTTTTAGATGGTAAAATAGAATTTCTAAAAATAGAAGAGCTTGTTGAACGAGCTATGAATGACCACAAAGTTATTAATAATCCAACACTTGAACAACTTTTTGAAGTGGACTTAATAACTCGTAAATATGTTAATGAGAAAGTAGGAATAATTAATGGATAATATTGTAAACATAATCGTATTTGTACTTGTTCTTGGAGTTATTATTTTTGTACATGAATTAGGACACTTTGTTTGTGCTAAATTATTCAATGTATATGCTCCAGAGTTTTCACTTGGAATGGGACCAAAATTGTTTAAAAAGAAAGTTGGTGAAACTGAATATCAACTTCGTGCACTGCCTATAGGTGGTTTTGTTATAATGGCTGGAGAAGCTGACCAAGAAGACAATCCAATGATGAGTGATGTGCCATTTGAAAGAACTTTGCCAGGTATTACCGCGTGGAAACGTTGTGTAATTCTTCTTGCTGGAGTATTTATGAACTTCGTACTAGCAATTGTATTATTGATTGGTGTAAATGCTTCTGTCGATGTACAAACTAATTCTACAATTGTTGGCGATGTTGTAGAAGACGGTAATGCAGCAGTTGCTGGAATACAGCCTGGAGATACAATTACAACAATTACTGTTGATGGGCAAAAAACAATAGTTGCATCATTTAGTGATATTCAAAAGCTACTTTCAAACGATTCTTTAAAAATAGAGTCACCTTCAACAATTCCTGTTGAAGTAGAATATATGCGTGCTGGTACTAGTAATAAAATTTCATTTGAGGCTCAGTATGATGAATCGTCAAATAGTTTTGTAATGGGAATACGTCCTGAAGTGCGTAAACTTACATTTAGTGAAGCAATGTCATACTCATTTAATCAAGTAGGTGAAATATCAATGATGATATTTGATACACTTGGAGCACTAGTTACTTCACCTGGTGAAACATTTGGTCAACTATCGGGACCTGTAGGAATCTTTACCGTAACTGGTGAAGTTACTCAATCGGGTTCTATTTCATCATTACTTATGTTAGTTGCAATGTTATCAATTAATATTGGTGTATTTAATTTATTACCAATTCCGGGATTAGATGGAGCACATGTTCTAATTATTGTAATTGAAAAGATAATTGGTAGAGATTTACCAGTAAAAGTAAAGTACGGGTTTCAGATTGCAGGACTTGTTTTGCTTCTTGGATTAATGTTATTTGTTACTGTCCAAGATGTATTTAAAATGTTTTAATAAAAAAGGCATTAAGCCTTTTTTTATGTTATAATAGTAAAACGAAATGGAGGTACATATGCAAAATAGAATACTTATATTACTTGAAAATCTAAATATAAATGGAAAAGTTCCAATAATTGAACAAATGAATTTATCAAAAGTTGTTGTTAAAAGTGATGATTCATATGTTTTTTTTATGACTGGAAGTGAACTTATTCCTTATGCTGAATTTTGTCTTTTGGATTCTGCATCTTCATCATTCATATATCCTTGTAGATTTGAAATTGAATATACTTCAAGCTTAGAAAATAATATGGAAGTAATACAATATGTTGGATATGTACTAGAAAAATTAAAGCAAATAGGTATCTTGCTAGCTGGTATACAATTAGAACATATTACCATAACTGATACAATAAATATTGAAGTTTGTAATGAAATTCAAAAGCAACAACTAACAGATAACAAAAAACACATCTTAGATGCCCTTAATACGTTAGGAATTAATCTAGATATTTTGGTATATATAAATGAAGATAATGAAAACTTCAAGAGCATACTTCGTGAAATGGAAGAAGTAAAACCAATTGAAGTTGATATGTCTTCAATAACTCAAGCTTCAACAAATGATGAAAAACCTGTATACAAAAGTAATTATTCATACAGTCAAAAAAACAACAGTGTAACATTACAATTAGATGAAATTACTCCTTCAACTCAAGATCGTTTTATTACAGTAAAAGGATATGTATTTAAAACAGATATGATTAAAACAAGAGCGGGTAGCCATATTCAAAGTTTATGGATAACAGATTATACGAATTCGATTATTATTAAACGTTTTGAAAATAAGAGCGGCAATTCATTAGAAGATATGTCAATTATTTCTAAAGGTAAAGTATGGATTAAGGTAAAAGGCGAACTAAAGCATGACACTTTTGCTAGAGAGAATGTTATTATGGCAAGGGAAATCGAAGTATTAAAATCGCCACCAATTAAAAAAGATTTAGAAGCTACAAAACGCGTGGAATTACATACACATTCAAAAATGTCAACTATGGATGGAATATCTACAATAAGTCAATATGCTAGCAGGGCGGCTAGTTGGGGACATAAAGCAATTGCAATTACAGATAGAGGAAATGTACAATCTTTTCCAGAAGCACAAATTGCAGCTAAGTCAAATAACATTAAAATGATATATGGTGTTGAAATGAATATGATTGAGCCACATGTATCTATTGTGTTTAATCCCATAGATACCTCTATTGAACATGCTACATTTGTATCATTCGATTTAGAAACAACTGGTTTTTCATTTGTGCATGAAAGAATCACTGAGTTTGGTGCTGTTAAAATACGTAATGGTGAAATTATTGATCGTTTACAATCATTTATAAATCCACAAAAAAAGATTAGTTTGAAAATCGCAAATCTTACAGGTATTACTGATGATTTAGTAAAAGATGCTCCAACAATTGAAGAATTTATGCCACGAATTTTAGAGTTCTTTGAAGATTCCATACTTGTTGCCCATAATGCAAAATTTGATATTGGATTCTTAAATGAAAATCTTAAACGTTTACAACAAGATGCAATTAAAAACCCTACTATAGATTCTCTAGCCTTAGCACGTGCTATATTAAAACCAATGAAGAGTTATCGTTTAGGTAATGTTTGTCGTCAATACCGCGTTGCATATGATAATGATGTAGCACATAGAGCAGATTATGATGCTGAAGTACTTGCAAGTGTATTTACAACAATGTTGCATCAGTTTATGCAAGAGGGAAAATATAATTTAATGGATATTGCAAATATTCAAAACGATAATGCATATAAAGTTGTTTTTCCATCGCATATGACAATGCTTGCTAAAAATAAAGTAGGGCTTAAAAATATGTTTAAGTTGGTTACAGAAGCAAATACAAAATACTTCTTTAAAGAATCAAGAATTCCTAAAGCAAGATTAGAATATTATCGTGAAGGATTACTTTTTGGAAGTAGTTGCTATCGAGGTGATGTTTTTGATGCAGCGTTATATAGTAGCGACGAAGTACTTATCAAAGCAATTGATTTCTATGATTATATAGAAATTCAACCTCTAGATGATTATTATCATTTAGTTGATAGAGGAAAAGTAGCTAGTGTTGAGGATATTATTAAATCGATTCAAAGAATTATTACTTTTTCAAAATCTATGAACAAAATCATAGTTGCTACAGGTGATGTTCATTTTCTAGAAAAAACCGATAAAATATATCGTGATGTATTTATCTCAAATCCTACAATTGGAATTAATAGTACGGCACATCCTTTATGTGATCGTAAAAATCCACGTGCTTATAACCCCGAACAGTATCTTCGTACTACCGATGAAATGTTACAATGTTATCCATATTTAGAAGCAAGCGAAGCTTATGAATACGTTGTTACTAATTCAAATAAAATTGCTGATATGATAGAAGAGATTAAACCAGTTCATGATAAATTATTTACTCCTCATATTGATGGTGCTGATGAAGAATTAACAGACTTATGTTATCAAAATGCTTATAAACTATATGGTAATCCATTACCAGAAATTGTTGAAAGTCGTTTAAAACGTGAATTAGAAAGTATTATTAAACATGGTTTTGGGGTAATTTATTACATTTCACATAAACTTGTAAAAAAATCAAACGAAGATGGTTATCTTGTAGGCTCAAGGGGGTCGGTAGGTTCTAGCTTTGTTGCTACGATGTCAGGAATTACTGAAGTTAATCCACTGCCGCCACATTATGTATGTTTAGAATGTGGATATAATGAGTTTATGGCAGAAGGTGTGGTTGCCAATGGCTACGATTTAGAGCCAAAGGATTGCCCAAAGTGTTCTAAACCATTAAAAGGAGAAGGACATAATATACCATTTGAAACATTCCTTGGATTTGAAGCAGACAAGGTTCCTGATATCGACCTTAACTTTTCTGGTGCATATCAGTCTAAAGCACATGACTATACAAAAGAACTATTTGGTGAAGACTACGTATACCGTGCCGGTACAATCTCAACAGTAGCTGAAAAAACTGCTTTTGGTTATGCAAAAGGCTACACGGAATTGATGGGAATTGATCAAATCACTCGTAGTGCAGAACTTGAAAGAATTGCTGCTGGTTGTGGTGGAGTAAAAAGAACTACTGGTCAACATCCAGGTGGAATTATTGTTATTCCAAGTGATATGGATGTATATGACTTTACGCCAGTACAGTTCCCAGCAGATGACGTAACGAACTCATGGAAAACGACGCATTTTGATTTCCATGCTATTCATGATAATGTTTTAAAACTTGATATCTTAGGGCATGTTGATCCAACAGTAATTCGTGCTTTGCAAGATTTAACAGGAATAGATCCTAAGACAATTCCTACAAATGATAAAAATGTTATGGCATTATTTAATAGCACCAAATCATTAGGTATTGATTTATCATATATTAACTGTAAAACTGGAGCACTTGGTTTACCAGAATTTGGTACTTCATTTGTTCGTGGTATGTTAGATCAAACACAACCTAAAAATTTTAATGATTTAGTTATTATTTCGGGATTATCGCATGGTACAGATGTATACTTAGGAAATGCTGAGACACTGATTAAATCAGGAACTTGTACACTTTCGCAAGTAATTGGTTGTCGTGATGATATTATGGTGTATTTAATTGAAAAAGGCTTACCAAATAA
This sequence comes from uncultured Erysipelotrichales bacterium, assembly GCA_964369175.1. Lineage (GTDB taxonomy): Bacteria > Bacillota_I > Bacilli_A > Erysipelotrichales > Coprobacillaceae > Tannockella. The sequence goes on from CAYJEM010000001.1 coordinate 9,747, forward strand.
AGATGCATTTGACATTATGGAAGTAGTACGTAAAGGAAAGTCTTCAGCAGTTTTCCCAGTAAAAGATTATGAAGCACTTATGCGAAAACATAATGTTCCAGATTGGTATATTGAATCATGTAAGAAAATAAAATACATGTTCCCTAAAGCCCACGCTGCTGCATATGTACTTTCAGCAGTTCGTGTTGCTTGGTGGAAGCTATATTATCCGCGTGAATATTATTCGGTTTATTTTACAACACGTTGTGATTTTTATGATATTGAAACATTGGTTCAAGGTAAAGAAGCAATTCTTGCAAGAAGACAAGAAATTGTTGATTTGCGAGCAGAACGTATGTCAACAAATAAAGATGAGGGGCTGTGGGATGTTTTTGAAATTGCTCTTGAAATGATTGAAAGAGGGTATCGCATTGGTCCGATTAGTTTAGAGAAATCTGATGCCAAAAACTTTATATTAGATCCTGACGATGACAAAATATTAATACCACCATTTTCGGCAGTTGATTCGCTTGGAGTCAACGTCGCTAAAACAGTGATTGATGCTCGTAATGATCGACCATTCTTATCTAAAGAAGATGTCATAAAGCGTACTAAGTTAAACAACTCACATATTAAACTCCTTTCAAAAATGGGTGTTTTTAGAGATATGCAAGAAGAAAACCAAATGTCATTATTTTAATGATTTTATCAATAAAAATACTTACATAGGTTGTATCAATTTGTTTGCATTCTGTGGGAAATATGTTATAATACAAGTAGTTTCATGGAAGAACGAGTGGGGAAACCCACTCTTTATTATTACGAAATGAGGTGAACGGATGGAACTTTTGGATAAAATTACTGCGTTTATTGAGCCAGTATTACAAACACACGATGTGTATTTAGATGATATTGAATATGTAAAGCAAGGTAATGATTATTTTTTAAGAGTTTACATAGAAAAGAATCAAGGTTCTTTAGATATGGAAACGTGTGTAAGTGTAAGTGAGGCAATAAGCTTGTTAATGGATGAACATGATCCAATAAGTGATGAGTATTATTTAGAAGTCTCGTCTCCGGGTGCTGAAAAACCACTTCGTACTTTTGAAAAAGTGTGTGGATCAATTGGACAATATGTATATGCCCAGTTAATAAACCCAGTTGCAGGGATTGAAGAGGTTGAAGGTACAATTTTAGATATTCAAGGAGAAATAATTACATTTGAATATTTAGCAAAGAATATTAGAAAAAAAGTTGATATTGACTATAATAATATTAAGTTTATTCGATTAGCTGTTAAGTTTTAGGAGGAAATAATAGTGGCAGGTAATAAAAAGTTTATAAATGCATTAAATCTTTTAATTGAAGAAAGAGGAATTGACAAAGATACATTCTTAGGTATGCTAAGTGAAGCAATAGAAAAAGCATATAAAAAGATCTATATGAATCCTGAGGCAAATGTACGTGTAGAAATTAATGAAAAAAGTGGACACTTTCGTTTATTTGAAATCAGAACTGTTGTAGACGATTTAGAAGATGAAGATATTGAAGTATCACTAGAAGAAGCATTAGAAATGAATTCGAATTATAAAATCGGAGATATCATTGAAACTGAAGTGGATGTTGAACTAATTGGACGTTTAGCGGCGGTTCAAACAAAACAATTATTCAAACAAAAAATCCGTGAAATGGAAAAAGAAGCATTATACAATGAATTTGCCGATAAAAAAGATGATATTGTTACTGGGGTTATTGATCGTGTAGAAGAAAAATTTGCGATTATTAACATTGGTAGAACAGGTGCTTTTTTAGCATCAAATCAACAAATTCCAGGTGAAAAACTAGTTGAAGGTGAATACGTAAAAGTATACGTATCAGACGTTGATCGTGGTACAAAAGGAACACAAATTATTGTAAGCCGTAGTGAACCAAATTTTGTAAAACGTTTGTTTGAATTAGAAGTGCCAGAAGTTTTTGATGGAACTGTAGAAATTAAATCTGTTTCTCGTGAAGCAGGACAAAGAAGTAAAATTGCTGTCTATTCTGCAAATGAAAACATCGATCCAATTGGATCATGTGTTGGTCCAAAAGGAAGTCGTGTTAAAAATGTAGTTGATGAACTACATGGAGAAATGATTGATATTATTGAATGGTCAGCTGATCCGGTAGTATTTATCTCTCATGCACTTAGTCCTTCAGACGTAATATCAGTTACTGTAAATGAGGCTACTCGTAGTGCATTAGCAATTGTACCTGATAACCAATTATCACTTGCTATTGGTAAACGTGGACAAAATGCAAGACTTGCTGTTCGTTTAACAGGATGGAAAGTTGATATCAAACCATTTAGTGAAGCAGTAGAGTTAGGGTTAATTACACAAGAACCAGTTGCTGATAACACACCAGCATTAGACGATGATTTCCAAGAAGCGTTTACAGCTGAAATGTTAGATGAAACAGTTGAAGAAGTAGTAGAAGAAGTGGTTGAAGAAGTAGTTGAAGAGAAAATTGTTGAAAAGGTAGTAGATTTTGAAACTGAACAAGAAGAAGATGAAGACTACGGATATGATGATGATTATAGTAAATACGATGAAGATATTGACTATGATGAATATGATAAGTATTACGACGAAGACTAGGAGTGATATTAATGAAAAAAATTCCAATGCGAAAGTGTGTTGCTACTAATGAACAACTTACTAAGCAAGAATTAATACGTGTTGTTCGCTCTAAAGAAGGTGTTGTTTCAATTGACCCTACAGGTAAAAAGAATGGTCGTGGAGCATATCTAAAAAGAAGTAAAGATGCTTTTGCACTTGCAAAGAAAAAAGGATCTTTAAAAAGAGCTTTGAATGTAGATATACCTGATAGTATTTTTGAAGAATTGGAGCAATTTAGTAATGACTAATAAAATAATGCAGTTTTTAGGTCTTGCCTCTAGGGCAAGAAAAGTTGTTACTGGTGAAACTATCTTTAATGTAATTCGTAGTAAAGAAGCAAAGTTAGTTATTATTGGTAGTGATGCTAGTGAAAACACACAAAAGAAAATTATAGATAAGTGTACTTTTTACCAAGTAGATTATCTTGTATTTGGGAGTATTCAGGATTTATCGAATGCTATTGGTAAAAATAATCGTGTAGCTATTGCGATTGTTGATACTGGATTTTCAAAAAAATTAAAAGAAATGATAGGAGGATAAAGAATGGCAAAACAAATGAACAATAAAAACAAAAAGGGTGGACAAAAGAAAAAGTTGCAATCAAATGTTCCAATGAAAAAAGAAGTTGTAGTAAAAGATGGAATTGTTTCATATGAAGATGGAATAACTGTTGGTCAACTTGCGGAAAAAGTTGCACAGACACCTGCTAATGTTATTAAAGTATTATTTATGCTAGGTACTATGGTTACAATTAATTCTTCCTTAAATGATGAACAAGTAGAATTAATCTGTATGGAATACGGATTTGAGTGTGAAAAAGAAAACAATGCTACAGAAGTTAACTTTGAAGAACTTGATATCGTAGATACGGAAGAAGAATTAGAACCAAGATCACCGGTTGTTACTATCATGGGACATGTTGACCATGGGAAAACAACGTTACTAGATACAATTCGTAAATCGACAGTAGTTGATGGAGAGTTTGGTGGTATCACACAACATATTGGTGCCTATCAGGTTGATGTAGATGGTAAAAAAGTTACTTTCTTAGATACACCAGGTCATGAGGCTTTTACTGCAATGCGTGCACGTGGAGCTCAAGTTACAGATATCGTTATCATAGTTGTTGCTGCTGATGATGGGGTAATGCCTCAAACAAAAGAAGCAATTGACCATGCTAAAGCAGCAGGAGTACCTATTGTAATTGCAGTCAATAAAATTGACAAAGAAGGTGCTGATGTTGAACGAATTAAAGGTGAAATGTCTGAATATGACTTAATGCCTGAAGATTGGGGTGGAGATACAGTTTATTGCCCAATTTCTGCAAAGCAAGGTTTAGGTATTGAAGAGTTATTGGAATCATTAACAATTATTGCTGAGTTAGAAGATTTACGTGCAAATCCTAATCGTTATGCATACGGTAGTGTTGTTGAGGGTAAACTAGATAAAGGACGTGGACCAGTTGCAACTTTATTAGTTGAAAATGGTACATTACGTGCAGGAGATCCAGTTGTAGTTGGTACTTCATTTGGACGTGTTCGTCAAATGTTAGATGATCATGGTAAAGTTATTAAAGAAGCATTACCTTCAACTCCAGTTGAAATTACTGGTTTAAATGATGTTCCAGTTGCTGGTGATAAATTTATGGCTTTTGAGTCAGAAAAACAAGCAAGAAGTATTGGTGAAACTCGTTTAAAAGCAAAACAAGATAAAGATCGTGGAACAAATGCAGCTATGTCATTAGATGATTTATTCTCTTCAGTACAAAACGGACAAATCATTGACTTAAATGTAATTGTTAAAGCTGATGTTCAAGGTACTGCTGAAGCAGTAAAAGCATCATTAAACAAAATTGAAATTGATGGTGTTCGTGTAAACGTAATTCGTTCAACAGTTGGTGGGATCTCAGAATCTGACGTCTTACTTGCTAGTGCATCAAAAGCAATTATTTATGGATTTAATGTTCGCCCTGATGCTAAAGTCCGTGCGAAAGCTGATGAAGAAAGTGTAGAAATTCGTTTACACAATATCATTTATAAAATGATTGAAGAAATTGAAAGTGCAATGAAAGGTATGTTAGCTCCAGAAATCGTTGAACGAGTAACTGGACAAGCAGAAATCCGCCAAGTTATAAAAGTATCAAAAGTTGGTAATGTTGCTGGATGTTATGTAACTGATGGATTCTTAAGAAGAAACTGTGGAATTCGATTAATTCGTGATGGAATTGTTGTATTTGAAGGAAATCTTGCTTCATTAAAACGTTTCCAAGATGATGCTAAAGAAGTTGCTGCTGGATATGAATGTGGACTAAGTATCGTAAACTATAATGACATTAAAGAAGGTGACATTGTAGAAGGATACATCATGGAAGAAGTGGAAAGTAAATAAGGAAATAACTATGGTACTAAAAAAAGATAAAATGAATGGTATCATTCAAAGAGAATTGTCTTCAATTATGCAAACTGAAGTGCAAAATAAAGCGATTGGTTTTTGTACAATAACAGCTGTTAATGTTACAACAGATTTATCACTTGCTAAAGTATATGTTACATTTTTAGGAAGTGGTAATAATGAAGAAAGATTAGAAGCTCTTACAAGATCAAAAGGATTTATTCGCTCATTGCTTGCAAAACGTTTAACAATTCGTCGTGTTCCTGAACTAGCGTTCTTATTAGACACATCACTAGAGTATGGAAATAAAATTGAAGATATCATTAAAAATTTAAATGAAAAATAGAGATGCATATACTTGCATTTCTTTTTTTATGATATACTTATATAAGTATAAGGAGGAATAAAAATGAATATTTGTATAATTAACGGGAAAATTATCTTAAAAGATAAAGTTGTTGAAAACAATCTTTATATTAAAGATGGAAAAATCGCTGAAATATCTAAAAGAACACCATGTGATGAAGAAATTATTGATGCATGCGGTCAGTATGTTTCACCAGGTTTTATTGATGTACATACACATGGACGTGGTGGTAGTGATACTATGTATCCAACATTTGACGACATTAATACGATTAGTAACTTTGCTATTAAAGCCGGGACAACATCTTTTCTAGCAACAACTGTAACCATGTCAATAAAAGACACTACTGCTGCAATAAATAACGTGGCTACAAACATCAATAAAGTTGAAGGAGCTAAGATTTTAGGTATTCATTTAGAAGGTCCTTTTTTTAACTCGCTATATAAAGGGGCACAACCAGAAGAACATATGTTACTACCAACAGTAGAAACATTTAAAGAAATGGTTGGGAATCATACTGATATAATATCAAAAATATCATTAGCACCAGAGCTAGAAGGGGCATTAGAATTAGCTAATTACCTGGAAAGTAAAGGAATTATTGCTAGTATTGGTCATAGTAATGCAACTTATCAAGAAGTCGTTGAAGCTATTAAAAATGGGTTTACGAGTGTTACCCACTTATATAACGCAATGACACCACTAACGCACCGTGCACCAGGAATAGTTGGAGCAGCGTTTATTCATGATGAATTATTTGCTGAGTTAATTTTAGATGGAGTTCATGTGAGCTTTGAAGCTGCAAAAGCGGCAATTAATGCAAAAGGGACAGACCGCATTACACTAATTACTGATTCTTTGGAAGCAGCAGGATTGCCTGATGGGAAATATAAATTAGGTGGTCATGATATTTATGTAAAAGATCGAGCGGCAAGATTGGAAAATGGAACTCTTGCAGGAAGTGTATCTGGGATGAATTATATTGTGTATAATGCATATAAAAAATTAAATTTAGAAATTCACGAAGCGGTGAAAATGGCATCATTAGTACCAGCTAACTCATTAAATTTGTATGATATTGGAGAAATTGCTGTAAATAAAAAAGCTGATATTATCATATTCAATGATGATATTGAAGTATCAATAGTATTGGTAGAAGGGATTATTAAATTATAATAAAGAGGAATAAATAATGAATATATTAGAAAATGATATTTTAAAAGTAGAATTACACCCTAAAGGTGCTGAAATTATTAGTATTACTGGAAAACAAGATGGGCTAAATTATATGTGGAAAAGAGATCCTAGACAATGGGCTAGTAGTGCTCCAATTTTATTTCCTATTATCGGTAAAGTTAGAAATGATACTTTAAAAATTGAAGGTCAAGATTATCATTTAACAGGACATGGTTTTTCAAGACACAATGAATACAAAGTTGTTGAAAGTACACCTACAAAAGTAGTATATGAATTACGTCAAAACCCCGAAATAGCAAAGCAATACCCATATTTGTTTGTTTTACAAGTAATCTATCGTTTAGATGATAATATTTTATCATGTACATGCAACGTGGAAAATATTGATGACAAAGAGATTACATTCCAAGTTGGTGGACATCCTGCATTTGCATGTCCATTCTTTGAAACAGAATCTAGTAATGATTACTATTTAGAATTTAGTCAACCTGAAACAGTTGTTCAAAAAGTTATGGATCCAACAGTTAGTGCAATGTCACACGAAGAAAAAGTATTCTTAAAAGATGAAAAACGTTTCTTTGTTCGTCAAGAATTATTTAATAACGATGCTATTGTATTACAAGATGTAAAATCTGATATCGTTTCACTAAAATCATTAAATCATAATAAATCAATTGATTTTCATATGGAAGGATTTAATCATTTAGGAATTTGGGCTGCAAAACATGTTGGAGACTTGCTAGCAATTGAACCTTGGGTAGGACATACTGATTATGTTGATTTTGAAGGTGAATTAAAAGATAAAGTTGGTGTAAAATCATTAACACCGAATACTGATTTTGAATGTACATTTAAAATTCAAATCAACCAATAACCAACAATTTTTTTAAAATAGATGTTGTACAATTTATGTATGAAAGTAAAACTATTTGAAAGAGTACATGAATTAGATTTAGAAGAAGATATAAATAACTTCTTAGAAAAAGAACATAAGATATTAGAAATCAAATACCAAGTAGCCATGACGTATAGTCAGGAACTAGAATATAGTTTTAGTTGTATGATTATTTATGAATGATATTTCATTAAATTACCATACTATATGTGAGGTGATAATAATGGCAAAAGGTGTATGTTGTGATATTTCAAACTGTGTATATCATGAAAATTCTAAGTGTTGTGCAAAAGAAGTAGAAGTTAAATCATGTCAATGTGATTATCCAAACAATTCAAAAGAAACACAGTGTATTACTTTTAAGTGTAAATAGGAACTATTGTTCCTATTTATTTTTTTTTTATTGTGATATACTATAGTTAGGTGATATTATGAAAAAACTAATTATTATGCTAATCATTGTTATAGCACTTACTGGATGTAATAATTCTAATGAACAAGTCGATGATAGTATCGATGTTGTTTACCAAGAATATCAAAGATATATAGAAGCAATTGACACGCAAACAAGTTTTCAATCAAATAGTGATGACTTTACTGTACGAGTAGTTGTTAACGATACCACTGATGGCGCGTTGCGTTACGATATTATCCTTGATGAACCAACAAAAGAATTACATAACATTCAAGCAGTTGTTTTATTAAATGATGGCAAAGAAGAATCATTTACAACAATTGGTATATTAGAAGAAACAACATTCTCCTTAATTCCAGGAGTAGTTGATAAAACAAACAACATCTATAAAGGGATTAATTTATCGGCAATTTTAAATAATCCAGCTACAGATATAAAAATGTACATTACATATACATATAGTGATAGTAGTGAAGTAATAGAAAGGTATATAGACTTACATGATGAGACTTGATAAGTTACTTAGTCATTGTGGACTAGGAACACGTAAAGAAGTAAAACAATATATCCGTAAAGGATATGTAACAATTAATGATATTGTTATTAAAAAAGATGACTTTAAAGTTAATGAGGAAACAGACATTATAAAATTTGACGATGAGCCAGTAATTTATCGAAAATATGTATATATAATGTTAAATAAACCTGCAGGGTATATAAGTGCAACGAAAGATAACTGTCATCCAACAGTGCTAGAGCTAGTTGAAGGGTATGACAATTATGAATTATTTCCAGTAGGTAGACTAGACATTGATACAGAGGGTTTTTTATTACTTTCTAATGATGGTGATTTTGCTCATAGGTTACTAGCACCAAGTAGGAATCATGATAAAAAATACATAGCTCATATTGATAAACCATATGATGCTAGTGATAGTGAAATATTTTTACAAGGAGTAACAATTGACACAGGATATACTTGTAAACCTGCTTTGCTTAAACTAATTGAAAATCAGGATGATGGTGCTATTGTTGAAGTTATTATTCAAGAAGGAAAGTTCCACCAAGTAAAAAAGATGTTTGAAGCAATTAATAAAAATGTAGTGTATTTAAAGCGTATTCAAATACGTAGTATTGACTTAGATGAAACCTTGGAATTAGGTGAATATCGTGAATTAAATGATGATGAAATTGTCGACTTGATGAATGATTTATGATATTATTTATAGTTGACAAAGGAGAATATAAATGAGACTTAGAAACAATCCAAAAGCAAGAGAAATATTAGAAGAAAATGCTGATTTTGTAGTAATAAATCCAAAAGAAAACAAAGGGAAATGGAATACTGTATTTGGTAATGATAACCCTATATATATAGAAGTAGGGATGGGGAAAGGTGATTTTTTATATGGTCATGCAGCTGCTCATCCAGAGAATAACTATATTGGTATTGAAAAGTATCCAAGTGTACAAGCAATTGCTTGTAAGAAGTTTTTAGAAAATGGTGTTTTGCCAAACCTTAAATTAATTTCTATTGATGCTGTTGAGCTATTAGAAGTATTTGAAAAAGAAGAAGTTCATGTTCTTTATTTGAATTTTTCAGACCCTTGGCCTAAATCAAGACATGAAAAAAGAAGACTAACTTCAAATACATTTTTGCCAATTTATCAAGAAATTTTACATCAAGATGGACATGTCGAATTTAAGACAGATAACCGTTTATTATTTGAATACTCACTAGTTTCAATGCAGCAGTATGGTATACATTTTGATAAAGTATTTTTAGATTTACATAATAGCGATGAAGCTATCGATAATATTATGACGGAGTATGAAATGAAGTTTTGTCAAAAAGGACCAATTTACAAATTTGTAGGGAGATATAATAATGGATAAATTTATTGAAATTACTTCCTTAGAGCAATTTGATAATGCATCACAGTCCAAGTCAGTGTTTTTATTTACAGCAGACTGGTGTCCTGATTGTATATACATCAAACCGTTTATTGGAGATATCGTAGAAACAAATAAAGACTTTACTTTTTATGTAGTAAATCGTGATCAATTTATTGATTTATGTATTGATTTAGAGATTCTTGGGATTCCATCTTTTATTTCTTATGATAAAGGAGAAGAGACCGGAAGATTTGTCAGTAAACTTAGAAAAACAAAAGAAGAAATCCAATCATTTATTGATTCGGTTAAATAGGAGATAGATATGTTATTTCATGCATTTTATAACGTAGAAGGTTGTGGAGATGTTTTGCTTACTAGAGTAAAAAAAGGAACTACTTCATACTATAAAACATTTGATGATATTGTAGCTTTGTACAATACTAAAGATGAGATTATCGGATATAATTTTTTACAAGCATCAAAATATTTTGAAAAATTAAAAAATGGGATGATTGATTTATCTAAAGAAGATGTTAATATAATCAATGAATTGTTAATAAAACAAAATCTTGACGAAGTTGAATATCAAGATGTTGATACTTTTGTTGTCGGGAAAGTTATTGAGTTAGAAATGCATCCTGATAGTGATCATTTACATATCGCTAAAGTGGATATTAATAAAGAAGTTTTACAAATCGTATGTGGAGCTAGTAATATTGCACTAAATCAACTTGTTGTAGTTGCAACAATTGGAACAATTATGCCAAGTGGTTTAGAAATAACGCCATCTTCATTGCGTGGTGTCCCATCTCATGGGATGTTATGTTCTGCTAAAGAATTAAATATACCTGGTGAATTTCCAAAAGGAATTCTGGTATTAGAAGATACAAAATATGAAATAGGAAAAAGATTTTATTAAGGGGGAAATTTTATGTTTAAAAATTTATTTTCGAAAAAAAATCAAGAGAATGATGAATTCTTTGTACCAGTAGATCCAGTTGTTGAAAGAAGAAGACAGGAAAAATTTAGTGCTCCATTAATTTATGATGAAGAATTTAATCAGCCGACAATTGATGAAAAACCAAAAGCGACTACAAAAAAAACAGAGGTAGAAAAAGTAGCTGAACCTATTAGTTATCGTATGTCTGAAGTTATTTCTCCAATGTTTGGATCTACGAATGCCAAAAAAGAAACAAAATCACATGATAAAAGAACAATATCAAAGGTTAAAAGAAAAACAAACAATCAACTTATTCCAGTCATTAGTCCGTTTTATGGTGAACCAGAAGGTGATTTAGAGGAACCAGTTGTTGAAGTAGATACAAATGATGAAATCGCAACGCTTCAAGTTGAAAAGCCAAAGGAAACAGTTGAGGATAACTTACGCAATATTGCTAAGATTATCGAAGAAGAAAAAGATCAACTACGTATTATTGAAGAGCGAACTGGTGAGTTTAAGTTAGATTTTAGTAATGTTGATGGAGATCAACCTCAAAAAGTTTCATTGATAGATGAGATTGAAGACGATATGTCTTTAGATGAATTAATGAGTTTATACGAAAAGAAATTTACTGACTAATATGATAAAAGGTATCGGAGTAGATATTGTTAAAATAGAGCGAATTTCAATTACAGATAACTTTATTAATAAGGTTTTATCAAATGATGAAATTAAAATATTTAAAACGTTAAAATCAGTATCTCGTCAAAAAGAATTTCTTGCAGGACGATTTGCTGCTAAAGAGGCATATTTTAAGGCATTAAAAACTGGAATAGGTCCTATAGCACTAAAAGACATATCGATCCTAAATGGAATTAGTGGTGAACCTGTAATAAATCAATCTAATACTCATATTTCGATTTCACATGAAAAAGAATATGCAATTGCATATGTAGTTATTGAAGAGTAGTTTGCCAAGCAAACTACTCTTTTATTATTGTAAAATCATTCGTCCCTTATATATACTTATTCGTCCCATAAACTTGTATATAATAGTTATTTTAAATAAATTATCTTTGCGGCCGTAAAATAAAAGAAAAATCAAAAAAAATATTGTATATATATATGACAAGATATTTGTCATATATAATATAGGAGGAAATTTATGTTAAATGAAGTAGTTTTGGTTGGTAAATTAGTAAAGCAACCAATATTAAAAGAGTTATCGGGAGGAACCAAGTTAAGTACAGCAGTATTGGAAATTGAAAAAGCATTTAAAAATGGTGTTGGTGTAGTGGAGTCAGATTATGTAACAGTTGTTTTATGGCGTGGTATTGCTGAAGCATTGGTTGACTGTAGTACAGTGGGTTCAATTATTGGGGTCAAGGGGCGTTTACAAACTAGAACATATGAAACATCTGAAAGACAAAGAATTACAACAATGGAAGTTGTAGCAGAAAAATTGACATTTTTAGACAAACATTTAAAAGTTGGTTAAATTGATTAAAAAATCTATATTTATGTTTTAATTTAAGTTACTTTTTGTTATAATTTAATCTTGAAAGTGGGTGTAAATATGAATATAGATCAAAGCAAAATTCGTAATTTTTCTATTATTGCCCATATAGATCATGGAAAAAGTACATTAGCAGATAGAATATTAGAATTAACACAAGCGGTAAGTAATCGTGAGATGAAAGCACAATTATTAGATAGTATGGAACTCGAAAGAGAGCGTGGAATCACAATTAAATTAAATGCAGTACAGTTAACATATAAAGCAAATGATGGACATGAGTATTTGTTTCATTTGATTGACACACCGGGTCATGTTGACTTTACATATGAAGTATCAAGATCTTTAGCAGCTTGCGAAGGTGCTGTTTTAGTTGTTGATGCAGTACAAGGAGTAGAAGCACAAACTCTAGCAAACGTTTACTTAGCTTTAGACAATGATTTAGAAATTTTACCAGTTATAAATAAAATTGATTTACCTAGTGCTGATGCACCAAGAATAATCAATGAAATTGAGGATGTTGTTGGCTTACCAGCTGATCATGCTCCATTAATTTCTGCAAAAACCGGATTAAATATACAAGATGTTTTAGAGAAAATAGTTAGCGAGTTTCCAGCACCATCAGGATGTAATGATAATCCAACACAAGCATTAATATTTGACTCTTTATATGATGCATATCGTGGAGTTATTGTATTTGTGCGAATTAAAGAAGGTACAGTTGGAGTTGGTGACACTATTAAGTTTATGGCAACTGGTGCCACATATGAAGTTACAGAAGTTGGGGTACGTACTCCAAAAGAAGTAAAAAAAGATAGACTAGTTACAGGTGAGGTAGGATGGATTAGTGCCTCTATTAAATCAATTGCTGATGTTCATGTTGGTGATACTGTTACTACTCTTCAAAACGAATCGTCGACGCAGCTACCAGGATACCGTCAGTTAAATCCAATGGTATTTTGTGGTCTTTATCCAATTGATAATGCAAGATACAAGGATTTACGTGAAGCTTTAGAACGAATGAAATTAAGTGATTCAGCTTTACTGTTTGAACCAGAAACATCACAGGCATTAGGGTTTGGTTTCCGTTGTGGATTCCTAGGATTATTACATATGGATGTAATCCAAGAAAGACTAGAAAGAGAGTTTGATTTAGAACTTATTGCTACGGCACCATCCGTTATTTATCATTGTTTTTTAACTGATAAGACAATGGTCACAATTGATAATCCTTCAATGCTACCTAGTCCTCAAATGATTGATCATATTGAAGAACCTTATGTTAAAGCTTCAATTATGACACCTAATGAATATGTTGGTGCAATTATGGAGCTATGTCAAAATAAACGTGGGGAGTATATTGATATTCATTATATTGATGATACTCGTCGTAATGTTGTTTATGCAATTCCACTATCAGAAATTGTATATGATTTCTTTGATAAATTGAAATCTGGTACGAAAGGATATGCTTCATTTGATTATGAAATTATTGGATATCGTACAAGCAAGCTTCAAAAAATGGATATAATGTTGAATGGTGAAGTTGTAGATGCACTGTCAACAATTGTTCATAAGGACTTTGCTTATGGTAGGGGAAAAATTATATGTGAAAAATTGAAGGAAATCATTCCTAAGCAGATGTTTGAAGTACCAGTCCAAGCGGCACTTCAAGGAAAAATTATATCTCGTACAACGATTAAGGCAATGCGTAAAAATGTACTTGCAAAATGCTATGGAGGGGATATTTCTAGAAAGAAAAAATTACTTGAAAAGCAAAAAGAAGGTAAAAAACGTATGAAGGCTGTTGGAAATGTTGAAATTCCACAAGAAGCTTTTATGGCAATATTATCTGTTGATGATGAATAAGCTTAAAGGGGTTAACATGGTGTGTTAACCCCTTGACTATGTTAAATTGTCGTATAATATTTACTTAATACAATTTGTATAGTATGATAGTAAAAATAAGGGAGGTATTCAATTGAAATTTAAATTTAAAAAAGATATGCCTTCTGTACGATTTGAAGGATTTAATGAATATCATAAAAAAGATAGAAGTAAGCAAAATAACGTTATTTATGTACGTTTAATAGGTATTATTGGAGTAGTGATTTTATTAGTATCAGTGCTTGCGATTCGACTTACTGTTATCCAACTTACACAAAGTGAAGAATATTTAGTAAAACTAGATACATATGGTATACAAAAGTATGTTCAAGATGCTAGTCGTGGAACTATTGAAGATCGTAATGGGACAATGTTAGTTTCAAACACAAGTTCAATCAATGCTGTTTATTTTTCAGTAAGTGATATGAGTCAAAAAAATGCTAGTGACATGGCAGATTTTTTATATGATAATACAACAATAAATCTAGATAGTATTGATGAAAGACAGCGTAAAGATTATTTTTTAATGGCATATCCTGATATAGTTGATGGTTTAGTAACTCAAGAAATGTTAGATGTTATAAGCGCAAGCCAAAACCCAGATAGGGATCTATATAATTTGAAGATAAGCTTAATTACTTCTGAATTAATGGCACAACATATGAGTGATGAAGTATTGTTTAAAACAAGAATTGAATCAATTATTTTACAAACTACGAGTGGTTCAGCGACGTTGTTAGAAGGAATATCAGTTGAAGATGCTAGTAGAATATCTAGTAATAATATGATATTACGAGGTGTAGAAATAACAACTGACTGGCAAAGATCAAAAACAATGGGTGGGTCCTTGTCAGGTGTTCTAGGAAGGGTATCAACACAACAAACAGGTTTACCTGCAGAGGATGCTACTGAGCTTTTATCGCTAGGTTTGATGAATGATTCAAGAGTTGGACTTTCAGGAATTGAAGCTGAGTATGATACTTTACTAAGAGGGGTAAATTCCTCTTATTCAATAACTGTTGATGATGATGGTGATAGTGCTGTTAATTTACTTTCTTCTGGAACGGCAGGTACTAATCTACGACTAACAATTGACTGGGAATTACAAGCTTTGGCTGAACAACTAATTAGTGATGCGTTAGTAGCCAACTTTTCAAATCCGCTATTTACAGAAATGTTTTTAATTGTGATGGATCCTAATAATGGTGATGTCATTGTAATGGCAGGAAAGAGAATTGATAAAGAGACTGGAGAGATTAGTGATTACGCAGATGGTAACTATAAAAGTGCATTTGCAATTGGTTCGACGATTAAGGGCGGAACAATGTATATGGCCTATAAACATGACTTAACATACCCAGGTGAGATTATTAATGATGCCCCAGTACAAATAAAAGGAACAGCTGCAAAGAAATCGTGGACAAACTTAGGTCCAATCGATGATATTACTGCACTTGCAAGGTCATCAAACGTTTTTATGTTTGAAATGGCTATTCGATTAGGAGAAGGGCATTATCAATACAACCAACCATTAGTAATTGATGAAAGTGCCTTTGATACATTTAGAAATGATTTAAGTGAACTAGGTCTTGGTACAAAGACAGGGCTTGATGTTACAGACGAAGCATTAGGGTATCGCGGACCTAATGATAACCGTACTTCGGGATTGTTGCTTGATGCAGTGATTGGTCAGTATGATACATATACGCCAATACAAGTAGCACAATATGTTTCTACTCTTGCAAATGATGGTGTCAAGGTTGAGCCACGACTAGTACTTGATGGATATCAAATTGATGAGACAGGAAATAAAGTTACTACTTATCAAAACGATATTGAAATTATAGATGATGTAAGTCATGAAACACTTGCATTTGAAAGAATTAGCGAAGGTTTTAGAGCGTGCGTTACATATTCTAATGGGTTGTGTAGATCTGCTTGGAGTGGTTCATCATATGATATGTATAGTAAAACTGGTACAGCTCAGGTATTTGAGTACATTGATGGTCAACAAATTGACTATGCAAACTTACTATCGATAGGGTGGGCATCACCTTCTGGCATTGATGATCCTCAAATTGCTTACGTTGCAGTTGCCCCAAGATTAAACACTGGACAAGAACATCAGGAAATCCCAAGAATTGTAATTGATGCATATCATCAAAAATATGGAATAAATTAAATTTTTACTAGCAATTATTAGTTACCTATGATATTATTATATTCGAAGTTTAGATAATGGAGGTGCTAAAATGAGAGACAATATCATCCTAAAATGTACTGAATGTGGTGAAGAAAATTATATTAATACAAAAAATAAAAGAAATCATCCAGAAAGAATGGAAGTAAACAAATACTGTCCAAGATGTAATCAGAAAAAAGTACATAAAGAAAAGAAATAAGCCTTTTGGCTTTTTTTCTTTAGGAGGAAAAATATGAAAATAAAAAAAATGATGTTAGGTAGCTATCAGACAAACTGTTTTATTGTTACTGGAGAAGATAATCGCTGTTTTATTGTTGATCCTGGAGATAATGGTAAAAAGATTTCAACTTATATAAACGAAAATGAATTACACGTTGATGCAATATTACTTACTCATGGCCATTTTGACCATGTTGGAGCAGTTGAGTATTTATATAATGCATATAAATGTGATATTTATTGTCATAGTGACACAACGACTGTGTTACGCGATTCGAAATTAAATTTGTCGAATTTTCAATTTCCTTTTGTTATTGAATTAGAAACAAAAGAGATTATTGATTCTACAACAATTGCAGGTATTGAAGTAAAATGGTTATACTTACCTGGTCATTGTCCAGGTAGTTCAATGATTTATTTACCAAAAGAGAATATAATTTTTTCAGGTGATGTATTGTTTAAAGGGTCAATTGGTAGATTTGATTTTCCAGGATCTAGTAATTTTGAAACAAAACAAACGATCGATACAATTCGAGCATACGATTTTGATGCAGTAGTATATCCAGGACATGGAGATAGTACGACAATAAAAGAGGAACAATTACATAACCCTTATTTTTAGAACTTCGATGAAGTTCTTTTTTTAAAGAAATAATAGTCTGTTCTATGTATAGTAGAATAGGAGGAAACGATATGAATGATCGATTTGAAAGAATTATTACCCAAGCTATTGAGCAACTTGCAAGTGATATTCATTTTATAGTTCAAGATGAATGCATAGTGTATTTTCGACAAAAAGGCATTCTAACACTACATACTACAATTGACTTTGCTGATGGTAAAAAACTCCTTAATTATATCCGCTTTTGTAGTAAAATTGACATTAATTTTACAAAAAAACCTCAAACTGGTCAATATCATTTCTTCTATAATAATAAAGATTATTATTTACGAGTTTCAAGTTTGCCATCGTATAAAAGTGATAGCCTAGTTATTCGTATTTTAAATAATCATCGTACGATGACTATAGACTCGTTATTTTTACAAGAGGACATTAGTAATGAGCTAAAACATATTATTAAGAGAAAATCAGGTCTTTTTATTGTCAGTGGACCAACAGGGTCAGGGAAGTCAACAACTTTATACACATTATTAGATGAAATAAATCACTTGTATAAAAGAAATATTGTTACACTAGAAGATCCAATTGAGATACATAAAGACTTTTGCCTACAGATTCAAATCAACGAAGCTATTGGTCTTGATTATAATGTTGCTCTAAAACAAATTTTAAGGCATGATCCTGATGTGATAATGATTGGTGAAATACGAGATAGTGAAACTGCAAAATTGGCAATCACATGTGCATTAACAGGACATTTTGTCGTTGCTACAATTCATTCTGGAACTTGTATTACTACGCTATTACGTCTAGAAAATCTCGGGTGTCAAAATATAGATATTGAAGAAACGTTAATTGCTATTTTATGCCAGAAAATGATATACAACAAGCTAACAAACAAACAATTTGTATTATGTGAAATGATTACTAGAAATGTGATTAATCAATATTTCAAAGATGGCAAATACGTATACAATGACTTCTGTTATAATATTGGAAAATTAGCAAAAGAACATCCGATTGATAAGGAGGTAATTCTTGAACAAAATAAATAAAGAATATCGTGAGCTAGAAACTCTTGCTAATCTTCTAAAATGTGATTATGGGATATCAAATGCACTTGACTTAATACTACTTGTAACAAATAGTAAAAACATGGAAAATATTAAGCAATTACTAAATAATGGTATCACATTAAGTGATGCGATTTTACAACAAGAGTATAATAAATCATTTTTAAATTATTTTCGATTTTTTGTAGCTGCAAATGATATCGCATATGCAATTACTAGAGCGATAGAAATTTGTAGCAAGCAAACAGCTATTATAGAAGAACTAAAACAAAAAACACGATACCCAGCATTTCTTATTGTATTTTTAATACTATTTTTATTATTTGTCAGTATATTTTTAATGCCACAAGTTGAGTCATTATTACATGAATTTACAACATCCATTTCTACGATGCAACAAATCATATTTACATTATTTAAAGTTGTACCAGCAATTCTAATTATCATATTTGTATTTCTTGCCGGATGCGTTTTTATTATCTGTTATAGTATTTCAAAAAACCGTTTTGATATTCAACAAAAATTATTAAAAATCAGTATTTCGAGTCAAATTATTAAAAAATATTACTCATTGTCATTTGCACTATTGTATAATGAACTATTAAAAAATGGTTACGATGTAAGTGAATCATTGCAGTTTATGTTAGATAATACAAAAAATCATCCATTGCAACCTGTTATATATGAATTATATCAGTATGTAGAATCTGGATGTAGCTTTATTGAAGCAGTGGCAAAAGTGATTTATTTTGAAAAACTTTTTATCTCTTATTTAACAATTTGTATTTATGTAGAAAAGGAGAATAAAGATATTGATAATTACATTCAATTATCAATTGAAAATATTCAAATATTAATACAAAAGATTATATCAATTACTTTACCTTCAACATACATTTTTATTGGAACATTTGTAATTACCGTGTATTTATCCATTATTATTCCATTAATGGATGTCATCAATACATTCTAGGAGGATTTATGAAAAAAAGTGACCAGGGATTTACAATGATTGAAGTTATATTTTGTCTAAGTGTTATTTTAGTAATACTGTTGTTAGTTATACCAAATGTAACCAATAAAAACAATATCGTAAAAGAAAAAAGTTGTTATGCACAGGTTGAAGTAGTAAATGCCCAAATAATCTTATATCAAATTGAAACTGGAGAATTGCCTTCTAGTATTAGTCAGCTAACTTCTGGTGATAAACCTTATCTAAAGGAAAATCAAGCAACTTGTCCTAGTGGAAGTTCAATATATATCCAAGATGGCCAGGCATATGCAGGACAATAGAGGATTTACAATGATTGAAACTTTATTTGTGTTATCAATCATTATAATTGTTTCAACGTTTACATTATCTATGATTAAAGTTCAACATGAAAATATTGATACAGTTAGTGATATAATACGATACTATATTGACTATTCAAGAACACAAGCAATTACAAAACATCAAAATATTAGTATAGAATTTGTCAATGATAGTATTATTATTGATGATACGAAAATACAGTTTGAAACCCATAGATTTACAACAAGTCAAAATATTACATTTAATAAATTTGGCAATATCAACAAAGCAACTACATTGACTATTTGTAATCAAGATAGGTGTAAAGATATTGTATTACAACTTGAAAGTGGGGCAAATGATGTACGATAACAAAGGAACAACATTGATAGAGGTTTTATTTGCTTTTAGTATTTTCTTAATCATAACTACAACTTTTATATCATTATATACAACGATTAATTCATCAACCATTCGACAACTTGAAGACTATCATGCATATATTGAAAAGAACAACAATAAGGAGCAAAGCATATGGTTAGAAAACACATTGTATCAAACAATACAAGTGGTTTTACAATGATTGAAATACTCTTTAGTCTATCTATTACAATACTTATTACACTATCAC
Organism: uncultured Erysipelotrichales bacterium; assembly: GCA_964369175.1. Lineage (GTDB taxonomy): Bacteria > Bacillota_I > Bacilli_A > Erysipelotrichales > Coprobacillaceae > Tannockella. The sequence continues at coordinate 29,932 of CAYJEM010000001.1, forward strand.
TAACAAGTATTGTTCGTGTTGTATTATACTCACCTAAAAGCATGCATTTAAATGAAGATATACATATTGCAACAACTCAGATAACAAATACACTATATCAAGGATATGATTTTAGTGCAGGAAGCAGTTTATTGTACACAGATGATAAAGATCGTCAGTTTACGATAGAGTTAGATAATGGGAAAATTGTTAAGACTCCAGGATATGTTACATTTTTACACGATGTTGAATCTTTATACTTTGAAATCATAAATAATAAAGTATATATGAATTTAACTCGTGACAATCGTAACTATGTATTTTGGATTGCTAGTAACATCGTGGTAGAAGAAGATGAAAAAGAAGAATAGGGGTACAATCTTACAAGTGGTATTAATACTCTTTATTATTGTAAGTAGTAATTTACTCTCACTAACGACAATTGTTGAACATCAAGCAAAGAGTTATCAACGAATACATGAAATCGACAAGGTAAGACTCACTGAATTAGCAGTTATAAGTCACTTACGCAATGAACAAAAAAATGGTTTATTGCTTAGTGATGAAATATCAATTGATACAACTACTATATATTATACAATAGATGATTATGGGACAACATTTGGTATATTTGTACGAATATCCCATAATGATGAATATTATGAATTTACTTGTAAACTAAACAAAGAGTCATGTAGAATAACAGAATTTCAATATTTATAGCTTATATTTTGGTAATACAAGTAAAAACTATTCACATTTAGCTTATCTTTTGGTATACTTTTAAAGAAAAAAAGATATAAGGAGATATTATATGATTAACGTTGGTGATTTAAGACCGGGAATGACGTTCCAATATGAAGGGAATCTATTTGTAGTATTAGAAGCGTCACATAACAAAACTGCACGTGCTGCTGCAAACATTAAAGTAAAAATGAAAAACATGAGATCAGGATCTACGACTGAAATTACATTTGGTGGAAACGATCGCGTTGCAAAAGCTCATATTGAAAAAAGAAAAATGCAATACTTATATAATTCAGGTACTGCATTAGTGTTCATGGATAATGAAACATATGATCAAATCGAAATTGATGAAAAAGGATTAAAATGGGAAATTAACTTCTTAAAAGAAAGTGATGATGTTGAAATTACTTGCTTTGAAGGTGAAGTATTAGGATTATCTTTACCAATCAATGTTCCATTTAAAATTATTGAAACAGAACCAGCTGTTAAAGGTGATACAGCTACTGGTGCTACAAAATATGCGACAATTGAAACTGGATATCAAATAAAAGTACCTCTTTTCATTAGTGAAGGTGAAATTGTTGTTGTAAATACTACAGACGGAAAGTATCAAGGTCGTGCATAAAAAGTCATTTATGACTTTTTTTTCTATTCATAGAATACTATTTTAAACTTTGCATATAGATTACTAATAATAGTTTAGAAGGAGAATTCAATTATGAATAAACAAGCAATTACTTTCTTATCTTTATTTAGTTTAATATTAGTGTTGTCAGTGTATTATATTTTATTACCACCATTAACGAGTACAGATGCAAATATTGATATAGTGTCAAGTGATCAAAGTGAAATTGAAATATTGCAAATAGCATTAGATAATAAGCGCAATGATGTGATCAATGAAAATAATACAGTCATTGCATCAACGCAAAGTGATAATCAAAAAATACAAGAGGCTTTAGAAACAATCTCTAAAACCAAAGATACAATTGCAAAGGAAAAAGAAATTATTGAACATTTAAAAGGTCAAGGATACCAAAATTCATTTGTAGAAATTAGTGAAAAAAACATCAAGGTTGTAGTTGAAAAAACGGACGGTACAATTAGTGATGCTAATGCAATTATTAAAAATTTATTAAGTATATATAATAGTGAATATCAGGTAGAAGTAAAGTTTGTTGCTCCATAACTTGAAATATTCCTAATTTTTTTATACAATATGTATGAAAAGGAGTGTTTATATGAGCCAAGAATACTATCAATTAAAATCTACGAATTATGGGAGTGCCAATATTGGTGTGCACGTATTTGAAAATATTATTATAAATGAAATTGATCAAATTGAAGATGTTACGTTAGCTTCATCAAAAAAACTAGCACTAATTTCTAAAGAACCAATTACTGTTGTAATAAATGATAAAAACCAAGTATCAGTATCTGTTGAAATTACTGTTGGGTATGGAAAAAATATTAATTCATTAACAAAAACAATTCAAAGTAAAATTAGTGATGCATTTTTAAACCTAATGCAAATAAAGTATTGTAAAGTAAATGTAATTATTTCAGCAATTGACTTTGAGTAAAGGTATAGTAATATACCTTTTTCATTTGACCTTTAGTAGGTTTTTATTTTCAAATAGGTCGCTTTGTGGTAAAATCATGATAGAAGTTTGGAAGGTAATAAAGTATGGAAAAAATAAGAAGAAAATTAACAAGAGAAAAAATAGTTGTAACAATATATCAATATCTATTAACAGAAATAACTGTTGAAGATGCAGAAGTTTTTTTACGTCATGATAAAGCGATTAATGACCCGAAATTCGAAAATGGGAAAGAGGATGAAATTGCATACTGTAAGGATGCATTTAGCAGTATCGTTGAAAGTATTGAAGAATATTGCACTCTAGTTGGAGAAAACTTAAAATCAGGATGGACAATAAATCGATTATCAAAAATGGAACAAGCTATTTTAATCACTGGGTGCTATGAGTTAAAAGCAAAAAATGTTGAAAAAACAGTAGTGATTAACGAAGCAGTAGAACTTGCAAAAAAATTCTGTGATGATCAATCATACAAGTTTATTAATGGAGTTTTAAATAAATTATAGTGGAAAAAAAGTATATTACTGTAAGTGGGTTAAACAAGTATTTAAAAGTTAAGATTGATCGTGATATACAGTTACAAAATATATTAATTAAAGGTGAGATTTCAAATTTCAAACATCATACATCAGGACATTTATATTTTACACTCAAGGATAATAATTCAAGAATTAATGCTGTAATGTTCTCTTCAAAAACCAAGAATTTGGATTTTGAGTTAAAAGAAGGTATGAATGTACTTGTTAGCGCTAGTTTGTCAGTTTATGAAGTAGCAGGAACATATCAATTGTATATAAATACAATGGAACAAGATGGAATTGGAAGTCTTTTTTTACAGTTTGAAAAACGTAAAATGAAACTTCAAAGCGAAGGTTTATTTGATTCTAATACAAAAAAAATAATACCGAAATACCCACAAAAGATTGCAGTATTATCAGCATACCCAAGTGCTGCATTAATGGATATATTACGAACTATTAAAAATCGTTTCCCAGTCGTTAGAGTAATTGTTTTTGCTATACCAGTACAAGGTAAAGATGCTCACATAGAGATTGAAAAAACTCTAAAATATGTAGACTCACTTTCTTTTTCATCTATTATTTTATCGCGTGGTGGTGGTTCGATTGAGGATTTATGGAATTTTAATGAGGAAGCGCTAGCACGGGCAATTTATGATTGTAAAACACCAATAATTAGTGGTATTGGTCATGAAATAGATTTTACTATTTGTGATTTTGTGGCAGATGTACGTGCTGCTACACCAACCGCTGCTGCAACAATTGCTACGCCAGATATACAGGAGTTAAAAAGAAAAGTTGTAATATTACAACAGCAAGTTGAAAATAATTTTAATACAAAATATAAGCTTGCAAAAAATAGGCTTGCAAATATTCAATCTTTCTATTTATTTAATAACCCCGCCAAAATGTTTGAAAGCAAAAAAATGTATATTGATTCATTAGATAATCAGATGAAGCAACTAATGCATCGTAAATTACAGCTAAGCATACAAAAGCTGCTAAAGACAGAAAAACAGTTTAATGATATAAAACAAAATTTTGTAATAAACTATAAAAATAAAGTAAATCAGTATCATATTCAATTAAATACAAATTTAAAAAATCTAGTACAATTAAAAACACATCGTTTTTCAATGAATGTAGCCAAACTAGATGCGCTAAGTCCGTTACATGTTTTACAACGTGGTTATACAATCATAAAAAAAGATCAAAAAGCAATTACCACTAGTAAAGCATTAAATTCAGGTGACAGAATATCAATAACATTCAAAGATGGAGATATACATGCAAAAATAGAGTAGGAGATAACTATGGAACAATTAACATTTGAACAAGCAATTGCTCGTATTGAACAGATTGTAAAAGCTTTAGAAGATGAAAATACCCCAATTGACGAGAGTTTGGTATTATTTCAAGAAGGTATTCAACTTACAAGTTACTGTAATACAAAATTAGAAAATATAGAAGATAAAGTGGCTCGTGTAGTCATTGGCGATAAAATCCAAGATATTCAACTGGAGGACTAGATATGCATACAATAATTTTCGATGTAGAAAAACGTCTTTTAGAAATCATCGATACAATGCCAGCAAGTCGTGTTTGTGAAGCTATGAGATATTCACTAATGGCAGGAGGTAAACGCATTCGTCCAGTACTTTTTTGTACTGTGTTAAAAGCCTATAATATTTCTTATCAAGATTATATTGATATTGCGTGTGCTATTGAAATGGTGCATACGTATTCATTAATTCACGATGACTTACCAGGTATGGATAATGATGATATGCGACGTGGAAAACCAACCTGTCATCGTAAGTTTGACGAAGCTACTGCAATTTTAGCGGGTGATGCACTTTTAAATGAAGCAGTAAATGTAATTATAAATAGTGATATTGAAAGTAACTTGAAACTTTCTTGTTTGTCTACTTTATTTACAGCAAGTGGAATTCAAGGAATGATTTTAGGACAACAATTAGATATGGAATATGAAAATATGAATGCTGATATTGACACGTTAAAAACAATACATAGTCATAAAACTGGTGCTTTAATTAGTGCAAGCATGGAACTAGGAAGCATTATCGGTTGCAAAGAAGATATACCAGTATGGAGAACTATTGGTTTTGATATTGGATTAGCATTTCAAATACAAGATGATGTTTTAGATGTGACTTCAAGCAATGAAATATTAGGGAAACCTGTGGGTAGTGATATCCAAAACAATAAATCGACATATGTTAGCTTATTATCAGTAGAAAAGGCAAGTAAACTTGCAAACACATACTTTACCAATGCTAATGAAAAAATACGTTCATTAAATTTACATAGTGATGAACTTCTTGATATTATAAAATCAATAGAGAAAAGAGTGAGTTAAATGTTACTTGAAGAAATTCAAAGTCCTGATTTTTTAAAACAACTAAATGAAAAGCAATTAGACGAATTAGCTACTCAAATTCGTCAATTTGTTATTGAATCAGTTTCTAAGACTGGTGGTCATCTTTCAAGCAATCTTGGTATTGTTGAATTAACCATGGCAATTCATTATGTGTTTGACTCTCCAAAGGATAAAATCTTATTTGATGTAGGACATCAATCCTATATCCATAAAATTCTTACTGGTAGAGCATCACAGTTTTCATCACTACGCAAAACTGATGGCTTATCAGGGTTTCAAAAACGATGTGAGTCAATCCATGATGTATGGGAAGCCGGTCACTCATCAACTGCACTTAGTGCAGCACTAGCCATGGCAGTTGCCCGTGATTTAGACAAAGAAGACTATGATGTTATTCCGGTGATTGGTGATGGAGCAATCCTGGGTGGAGAATCTCTAGAGGCGTTGAATCATTTGTCTGCACAACAAAACAAGGTTATAGTTGTTTTGAATGATAATCAAATGTCGATTGGGAAAGTTATTGGTGATGCATCTGGATTTGTTTCAAATATTCGTACATCAAACACTTATAACCACTTAAAGAATGATTATCGTGAACTCCTTTCAAAAGGAAATATAGGTAAAGCAATCTTTAAAATGACTTCCTCTGCAAAAAATGCTATTAAAAGTAGTTTATCAATTTCATCAGTATTTGATGACTTTGGGATACGTCATTTAGGACCGGTTGATGGTCATAATATTAAAGAACTAATAGCTGCGTTGCAAATAGCAAAAGAGAGTAGCGAAAGTGTACTTATACATGTAATAACAAAAAAAGGAAAAGGTTATTTACTAGCAGAAAGAGATATTACTGGTAAGTGGCATGGCACTGGTCCGTTTGATATCGATACTGGAATTTCAACTCAAGGAAATGACACTACAAAAATTTCTTGGTCAAAGGTAGTATCTTTTGAAATCAGTAAACTTATGCAAAAAGACAATGATATTGTAGCCATAACACCAGCAATGGTTAGTGGTTCAGCTATGGAAAGACTTTTCGAACAATTTCCAAATCGCTGTTTTGACGTTGGAATCGCTGAGCAACATGCATTGACATTTACCGCAGGACTTTCAATTAGTAATAAAAAACCATTCATATCAGTATATTCTTCTTTTATTCAACGTGCATACGATCAAATTAATCATGATATTGCTCGTATGAATCTACCATGTTTTATATGCATTGACCGTGCAGGAATTGTCGGAGCTGATGGACCAACACATCATGGTGTATTTGATATTTCAATATTTACACCAATACCAAATATTGTATACTTTGCACCATCTAATGCACTTGAAGCCAAATCATTTATTAATTATGCTTTTAGTCACTTTGATAAACCATATCTAATGCGTATACCGCGTGGAAATGTCAACGATAGCAACAATAACGCTTTGATGGATATGAAAATTGGAACCTGGACACAACAACAGTATGGTAAGGATATAGTGATTATAACGTATGGAGATAATGTTGAAATTATTCAAAAAATGGTTATCGAAAATAATATTATGGCAACAGTAGTCAATGCTCGTTTTATCAAGCCAATGGATGAAAAAATGCTGCTAGAAATTTCAAGTTGGAATATTCCTATTATTATCTATGAAACAGATTTACAAATTGGTGGATTATTTCAAAATATAAGTAGTTATTTTCATAAAAATAATATTATAGTAAAGCTACATTCGATCGCTATTGAAGATCGCTATTCAATGCAAGGTAGTATTGATGACATTTATAAAGATGAAGCTATCGATGTTGAAACTGTAAAAAACAGATGTAAGGAGATATTACAAGATGAAGGAAAGAATTGATGTTTTACTCGTTGAAAAAGGATTTTTTGATTCTCGAGAAAAAGCGAAACGTGCAATTATGGCAGGTATCGTTAGAGATGATTATGATATTATTGATAAACCAGGAACAAAAATAAATATTGATTCTAACCTTTATGTAAAAGGTGATGTTATGCCTTATGTGTCTCGTGGTGGGTTAAAGCTTGAAAAAGCAATTAAGTTATTTAACATTGATTTTTCTGATAAAATTGTTGTTGATATCGGTTCATCTACTGGTGGATTTACAGATTGCTCATTGCAACATGGTGCAAAACTTGTATATGCAATTGATGTTGGTACAAACCAATTAGCATGGAAATTAAGAAATAATGATCAAGTGATTGTTAAAGAACAAACTAATTTTAGGAATGTCACAGTAGATTTTTTTGAAAATGGAAAACCTATGATTGCTACTATCGATGTTTCTTTCATTTCATTAAAGCATATATTTCCACCATTAAAAGAAATTTTGGATGATGGACAAGAGGTTGTTGCATTAATCAAGCCACAGTTTGAAGCTGGACGTGATGATGTTGGAAAAAAAGGGATTATTAAAGATAAGTCAATTCATGTAAATACGATTAATAATGTTATAAATTATGCTAAAGAGTGCAACTTAGAAATAGTAGATTTATCATTTTCACCAATTACTGGAGGTCATGGTAATATTGAATTTATAGCTTATTTCAAAAAAAATGTAACAGCATCTATTTTTAATGTTATAGATGTTGTTGAACATGCTCATAATAATTTAAAAAAATAGGAGGTTTGTTATGATCGAAAGTATTACAATTGATAATTTTGCGATTATTAATCACTTATCTATTGATTTTAATGAAAATATGACTGTGTTGACTGGGGAAACCGGTGCTGGAAAATCAATAATCATAGATGCTATAGGTCAGCTTATTGGACATCGTACACAAACTACTTTTTTAGGTAAATACAAAGATAAAGCATTTATTGAAGGTGTATTTGATATTACTAATAATCATGTAGTCAAGGAGCTACTAGTAAATAATGATTTTGAAGTTGATGATGATAAACTTGTTATATCAAAGTCATTTGTTGAGTCAGGAAAATCTATTATTAAGTTAAATTATAGAAGTATAACACTTTCACTGCTAAAGCAAATTGGTGGGCATTTAGTTGATATTCATGGGCAATTTGAAACCCATGCATTGTTTAATCCAGAAAACCACATAGTTTTATTTGATCATTTTATAGGTGAAGCTATTAGTAAATACAAAGAAGATTATCTTATACAATATAATGATTATCTTCATTTAAAGAAACAACATAAACAAATGATTGAAGAAGAATACAATGATGAGCAATTGTCATTTTATATCGCAAAATTAGAAGAAATTGATCAAATTGATTTTGAAAATATTGATGAAGATGAACTAGAAATAGAAAAAAAACAATTATCAAATTATGAATTAATTCACGAAAAAATCAATGCGTATAAGCAATATATCGATAACTCTAATAATGGCGCATTTACAAACATTAATCTTGCTTTAAAACAATTATCATATCTTCAAGAAATCGATGAGTATGGTCAACTATATGACAAAATATATGATTTATACTATCAAATGATGGATGTTCATGAAGAAGTATGTACAAACTATAATAACTTATATTTTGATGAATATCGTCTGCAGGAAATTCAAAATACTATAACTACATTACAGCGTCTAAAACGTAGATATGGATCAAGTATTGAATCTATTATCGAAAGTAGAGAACAGCTTACTTCTAAGATTGAAGCATACGAAAATCGTGAAGAGATTTTGGAGAAACTACAAAATTCAATTATTGAAAAAGAAATTGAAATACAAAAAGTAGCTAACCAAATCACAAAGATTCGTAAAGAGTATGCAAAAACTTTCGAAAAAGAAATTGAATCGATTTTAACTGATATGTATCTTGGAAATGTAAAGTTCATTGTTGATATTGAAACCACATCGTTTAAAAGCACAGGTCAAGATTATGTTCAATTTTTGATTAATACAAATATCGGTCATGATGTAAAACCGCTACATAAGGTATCATCAGGCGGAGAACTTTCACGTATTATGTTAGCAATTAAAATTATTTCGATAGCTCATATGCCTCAAAGAACAATTATTTTCGATGAAGCTGATACCGGAGTAAGTGGTAAAGTTGCTGAGAGCATAGGTAAAAAAATGAGAGTGTTAGGACGTACTAATCAAGTCTTATGTATAACTCATCTTGCTCAAGTAGCTAGCTTTGGAGATCATCATTTGCACATATATAAAGAGATTAATAATGGCATTATGGATGTTATTGTTTCAAAATTAGATGAATCTAGTAGTGTTAGCGAACTTGCAAAAATGATTTCTGGTGCAAATGTTACTGATGAATCCACAAAACATGCATACTTATTAAAAAAACAAAATAGTGTATAAAATACAACATAGATACCAAACTAATGTGTAACAAAATGTTACATAAGGGAGGTGTCTATGTTTTTTAAAAAGACAATCGTATCCTTTATACTCTTTATCTCATTATCATGTAATATATCCATTGTATCGGCTGCAACACTAATTCCAGGAGGACAATCAATAGGAATTGTTTTAGATTATCAAGGAGTAATAATTACTGGTGGATATCATATCCAAATTAATCAACAATCGTATAATCCTTTAGATAATGGTTTACAAATTGGTGATAAAATCACGAAAGTAAATGATCAATCAATTGTATCATTAGATGATTTATCTATTGCAATAGAAGACAACATTGCTAATAGTAAAAGTATTAACCTTGTTGTTGAAAGAAATAGTCAGCAAGTCCAACATGTTTTATTATTAGAACACGATGGTCAAAATTTCAATAGTGGATTATATGTAAAAGACAGCATTAGTGGTATAGGAACCATTACCTACTACAACCCTAGTACAGGATCATATGGTGCATTAGGCCATGCATTATTTGATGATAATAGTACAACTAAAAATATTGAAACAGGGAATATTTTTGGTAGTGACGTACTAGATGTAGAAAAAGGAATGCCAGGAAGTGCAGGACAAAAAATTGCAAACATTAATGATGTTAATTTGGGCATAATTGATGACCATGGTCAATATGGTATTTATGGAAACTATGATGCTACAAATGTACCAAGTACCGCGCCACTAGAGAGCGCGACTATTGAAGAAGTACAATTGGGCGAAGCATATTTTTATACAGTGATTGATGGAAATAATGTAGAGAAATACACTATTGAAATTACCGACTTGGAAAAACAAGAAAAAATGGATGTAAAAGGAATTACATTTACTGTAGTCGATCAAGAATTATTAGCACAAACAAATGGAATTATACAGGGAATGTCTGGTTCGCCTATAATTCAAAACAATAAAATTGTAGGTGCAATAACACATGTTTCAAGCAATGATCCTAGTATTGGATATGGATTATTTATTGAATGGATGATAGAAAATGATAATTTGATAAAATCGTAAAGTACTAGAATACAAAGGGCAAGGAAACTTGCCTTTTGTTATACTTATATTTGTATGTATATTCCTATCATGATAGTATAAATATATGAGGGGGACACAACTATGGAGTACAATATCTTATTTATTTTTGTTATGTTGTTATGGATAATAGTTGTTGTAGGATTTTTAAATAAGAAGTTTCTTAAGTTTCCAAATGAAATCGTTTTACTTTGTAGTTCAATTTTTTTAGGTAGTGTATTTCTTATTATTGAAAAAGTATTTGAAGTATCTATATTTAGTGATTTCTTACCACTAACATTAATTGATGATTTTTTGGTACATGGTTTTTTATGTTTTATGTTATTTGCAGGAGCATGCGATTTATACTTGAAAAGGTTACTTCCCAATTTTAAGATAATATTACTTCTAGCAATTATTGGTACATTAATCAATGCCGTTGTTTTTGGTCTATTAACATATTTTGTTTTAACGTTATTACAAGTCACTACATTTAGTTTAATGGAATGTTTTTTATTTGGATGTATTATTGCTCCAACTGATCCTATTGCAGCAATGAGTATTCTTAAAAAAGTTGGTTTATCTAAGGAACTTGCAATAATAATAGAAGGTGAATCATTATTTAATGATGGTGTTGGCTTAGCTTTATTTGTTGTTGTATCAACATCTTTGCAAACAGGCAATACAAGCATTAATCCCACTGTATTTCTCACTACATTATCGCTAGAGTTATTTGGAGCGATTATTATTGCTGTAGTTATTAGCTATGTGTCATTATACCTATTTAAACGTACTCAGGATTGCTTTATGCAAGTATTTATCAGTCTACTAGCTGTATCAACATCTTATTTGCTATCTCAAGTACTAGGTTATTCAGGAGCAATTGCAGCAGTTGTTTGTGGGATTATATATGCTACCCAGATTGAAAAATATCAAAAAAAGTTAGAGACTATCCAAGGGCAATCATTAACGATATATCATGACTTTTGGGGTGTTATTCAAGATTTATTGAATAGCATGTTGTATATTCTACTCGGAATAACATTTATTCATGTTTATCGATACACATTTGTCAATGAAAAAATAATATTAACAGTATTAGCTACAAGTATTGTCGCTAGATATGTTGCTGTTTTTATATCAACATTTTTATCAAAAAAAGTACCTGGGAATATGTCATTATTTAAATTTACAAATCTAATTACTTATGCGGGGCTAAAAGGTGCACTAAGTTTAGCACTTGCAATAACTTCAGTTAATGTTGTAGATGAAGTTGCATTTCATAGTATACTGATTGCGACTTTTAGTATTGTAATATTCAGTACGATTATCCAAGGTTTATCTGTTGGCAAATTTTATAAAAGGTTCTATAAATGATTGTAAAATATTTAAAACAACGATATACTTTAAGATATATATTAGGGAGGTAATAATATGGACAAAGAGACATTATGTATACATGCAGGATATCATCCTGGAAGCGGAGAACCGCGTCAAGTACCAATTATTCAAAGTACTACATTTCACTATGATAGTGCATCAAAAATGGGGAAATTGTTTGACTTGGAAGAATCTGGATACTTTTATTCTAGACTACAGAATCCAACAAATGATCTTGTTGCAGCAAAGATATGTAATTTAGAAAAGGGAAGCGCAGCAATGCTTACATCTTCAGGGCAAGCTGCAAACTTTTATGCAATATTTAATATTGCAACATGTGGGGATCATGTTGTTTGTAGTAGTTCAATATATGGTGGAACATATAATTTATTTAAAGTAACAATGCAAAAAATGGGGATTTCTTTTACATTTGTTGATGCAAATTGTACAAGTGAACAACTTCAGTCGGCATTTTTACCAAATACAAAAGCTGTCTTTGCTGAAACATTAGCAAATCCATCTTTAAATGTATTAGATATTGAAAAATTTGCTAAAATAGCACACGACAACGGAGTCCCTTTAATAGTAGATAATACATTTGCAACACCGATTAACTGTAATCCAATTGATTTTGGTGCAGATATCATCACACATTCAACAACAAAATACCTTGATGGACACGGAAGTGCAGTCGGAGGATGTATTGTAGATAGTGGTAAATTTGATTGGACAAAATATCCAGATAAATTTCCTGGATTATGTACACCAGATGATAGTTACCATGGCGTTATTTACACTGAAAGATTTGGTTTAGAAGGGGCTTATATTACAAAAGCAACAACTCAACTTATGAGAGATTTTGGTGCAATACAATCCCCTCAAAGTGCATATATCTTGAATCTAGGTTTAGAAAGTTTACATGTACGTATTGAAAGACACTGTAGTAATGCTTTAAAAGTAGCGCAGTTTTTAGAGAATCATCCATTAGTAAATTGGGTTAATTACCCTGGGTTAAAATCAAGTAAGTATCATGAATTAGCAAACAAATATATGCCAAAGGGAACTTGTGGTGTACTAAGTTTTGGTTTAAAAGGATCAACTCAAGATGCTATTACATTTATGGAAAGTTTAAACATAATAGCTATTGCAACACATGTAGCTGATGCAAAAAGTTGCCTATTACATCCTGCAAGTACAACCCATCGTCAACTTACTCCTGAGCAACTTGAACAAGCTGGCGTTCCTGCCGACTTAATTCGTATTAGTGTAGGTATTGAAAATGTAGATGATCTAATTAATGATATTAAGAACGCATTGGAGAAACTAGGTTAATGCCTTTAATTATTCCCAAAACATTACCAGCATTTTCTACTCTTGAAGATGAAAATGTATTTGTAATGCATGAAGAAAGAGCCCATGCTCAAGAAATAAGACCACTTAAAATATTAGTATTAAATCTAATGCCTACAAAGATTGTTACAGAAACACAACTTGCAAGATTACTTGCCAATAGTCCATTGCAAGTCGAAATAACTTTTATAAAAACAGAAACATATAAATCTACGAATGTAAGTTATAAACATCTTGATGCTTTCTATCGTACATTTACTCAAATCCAAGATGAGTACTTTGATGGGCTTATCATAACTGGAGCGCCGGTCGAAAATATGGAATTTGAAGAAGTGGCTTATTGGGATGAATTTTGTTCAATATTAGAATATGCAAAAAAACATGTTTATTCTACCCTCTATGTATGTTGGGGTGCGCAAGCTGGATTATACTATCATTACAATATTAATAAACGTCGATTAGAAAAAAAGGTTTCTGGGATATACAAACATTTTGTATCCAAAACAACAAACCCACTAATACGTGGCTTTGATGAAGAATTTTTTGCTCCACATTCACGTTACACGGATATATGTGTTGAACAAATAGATCCCACTCAATTAGAAGTTTTAGCAACATCTAAAGAAGCCGGAGTCTATTTGATTGCCTCAAAAGATGGTCGTAATATATTTGTGACTGGGCATCCAGAGTATGATAAAGAAACTTTAAATAACGAATATAAGCGCGATATTGCTAAATCATTAGATGTTGCCATTCCTGTTAATTATTATATCGATAATAATCCTGATAATGAAATTATCAATCGTTGGAAATCACATGCTACATTATTATATACAAACTGGCTGAACTATTTTGTGTATCAAGATACACCTTATGATTTAACTACATTAAAAGAAAATGACTAAATGTTACATAATATGTAACATTTTTATTTTTATTAACAAATCATGTATTAAATATACTTCTTATAATAATTCTACATTTTACAAATAGCGACATAGAATTATCATAATATATCGAATACTTTATAATAATACCAAATCAAACATACACTTTTTAACAAAACGTATACACTTTTTGTAATTGTATTATAAATCGCATTGTGTTGTTTATATAATGATATTGTTGGTGAGGATAAAACGGAGGAATATTATGGAAAAATATAAAGTATACATTTTAGAAGAAAACAATGAACTATTACGAAATTTAAAAAATACATTACAAATATCAAACAAATATATTGTTATTAAGGCAACAAATAATGCGAATACATGTTTGAATGATTTAGCAAACAGTCAAGTCGACTTATTAATTACTAATTTAATGCTTTCTTCAATTGATGGAATTGGGGTATTACATAAATTAAGAGAAGTTAATAAAAATGCATATAAAAAGCTAATATGTATTACTGGTTTTATTAATCCATTAATTTGTGATTCATTAGAAAAGCTTAATGCAGATTACTGCTTTAAATTACCTTTAGAGATGAACTATTTTAACAATGTAATTAACAAAGTAATGGAAAGCAATTATGGACAACCAAGCAATAATGAAAGTTATGATGAATCTGAAAAATATCAAAGAGTTAAAATTGAAAATGAAATAACTGAAATTCTTCATGAAGTTGGTATACCAGCACATATTAAAGGATATATGTATTTACGTACTGCAATTTTAACTACATATTATAATATAGAAATATTAGGGCAAGTTACAAAAGTACTGTATCCAGATATTGCAAAGAAGTATTCAACTACATCTTCACGTGTTGAAAGAGCAATACGTCATGCAATTGAAGTAGCTTGGAATCGTGGAAATACGGATGCTATTGATGATATATTTGGATATACTGTTAGTGCAACAAAATCAAAGCCTACAAATTCAGAATTTATTGCAATGATAGCTGATAAACTGCGTTTAGCACACAAGACTGTAAAAGCAAGTCAAAATAGAATATTCTAGTTTTTATATATATAACTATGCTATAATCGTGTAGGGGTGATTTTGTGCAAATTATATTTCATATTGACATTGATGCATTCTTTGCTTCAGCTGAAGTTTCGGTAGACCCATCACTAGCAAATAAGCCATTAGTGATTGCTGGTAACTCGCGACGTGGAATTATTACAACTGCATCATATGAGGCTAGGAAATATGGAATTCACTCAGCAATGCCGCTATTTCAAGCTCAAAAACTATGTAAAGACTTAGTTAATAGACCTGTAAATATGCCTTTGTACAAAAAGAAATCATCATCTTTTTTTTCAATCATTGCTTCTTATAGTGAGGTTTTGCAAGTAGCAAGTATTGATGAATGTTATGTTGATGTGACAAATTATATTATGGAGAAAAACATTGCTCCTGAAGTTCTAGCACAACTGATTCAACAAGAAGTTTTAAGGAAAGAGGGCATAACAATTTCAATTGGGATAGCTCCAAATAAATTTCTTGCTAAAATGGCATCGGATATGCAAAAACCAAATGGAGTTACAACTCTTACACGTTTAAATTTCAAAGAGAAATTATGGCCACTACCAATAAAATCCATGTTTGGTATTGGAAAAAAAACGCAACCAAAATTAATTGAAAATGGTATTACAACAATTGGTGATATCGCAAATCCAGTAAACTATGATTTGTTACGATCAATTCTTGGAAAAAATGCATTACTAGTATACCGAAGAGCAAATGGTATTGACCAAAGTAAGGTCCATGTCGAAAGTAATCAACTAAAATCTGTTGGTAATTCAACAACGCTACAGTATGATACAACGGATATTGATGAACTATATGATTTGCTTAGCAAGCTAGCAACGCAAGTATCCAAACGTGCAATTAATAGAGATTTACTATCAAATACAGTTGCTATTACTATCAAATATACGCGTTTTGAAAGTGTATCACGACAAGTAATATTACCAAATTATATAAACGATTATGAAACAGTTTTATCTACTGCTAAGCGACTCTTAGATGAACACTATGATAATCGTCCAGTTCGCTTACTTGGAATCACTATGCAAAATGTTATAGAAAAAAAAGATTACAAACATCAAGTGTCACTATTTGACATAGAAAAGAAGAGTATTGAAACTACGGAATCAAAAGTTTTTAATGATCTACAAAGGAAGTTTGGTAATAAAGTTATTAAGGCTTCTCAACTTAAGTCATCATCAATTCAGAAGAAATATTTAGATAACGACGAATAAATAAATCATCAATCTCATATGGTATACAAATGGAGGTATATTATATGAGATTTTTTTCTATCAAAGTTAATGATAAAAAATTTAAAATTACTATATTTGTTAGTTTTACATTTGTATTTGGAATTATATTTGGATGTTTTCACTATTTTCATGGAAGTGATGAACTAATCAATTCATTATCACAATTGTTTTTTATTACAAAAGAAGGGCATACTAATAGCATTGGGTACTACTTGTTAGTTACAGGTATTTATATTGGGGGTTCAATTATATGTTCAACTAGCTATTTGGGTATGATTTTAAATAGTTTTATAGTGTTTTTTAGAGGGTTACATATTAGTTATGCATTATTGTTTTTATTTATAAATGTAGGAGTGAATGCTGAAACTTTTATATTATGTTTAGTACCTCAAATTGTGATTGAAACAATCTTTACAATATTTCTAACTGTTATATGTCTAAAGCTATCAATCAATACATTTATGATTAGTTTTGTAGTTAAAGATATCTTCAAAGGGAGTCGTATTATTCATTATGTATTAGATTATTTAATAGTGATTTTAACAATTTTTTCAATTTCAATGATTTTTAGAATTTATTTCATATAATTTCTTTGTTTTGTTCGTATCTTTATTCTAATTTGTAAAGAATATGATATAATAATACCGGTGATAATATGAAATTGGAAGAAGCGATTGATGAATATATTCAATATTTAATTATTGAAAAAGGTGCGTCAAAAAATACAACAAGTGCGTATATGAATGATTTAATAAGCTTTAAGAAGTATTGTTTTATAAATTCTATAAACAATAATATTGAAGATATAAAAAAAGAACATATTGTAAACTATATTAAATCATTATATAGTAAAGTATCTGTTTCAACGATATCAAGAAGAATTGTAACATTACGCAACTTTTATAAATTTTTGATTAAAGAAGAAATTTGTTTTGAAAATGTAATGCAAGATATTGAACTACCAAAAAGAAATAAATACTTACCAAAAATATTAAGTGAAAATGAAATTAAACAAATACTCGAAAGTATCCCAGTTGATACTCCATCAAGTTTGAGAAATCGTTTAATCATAGAGTTATTGTATGCTACTGGCATTCGCATTAGTGAGCTATGTAATTTAAAATTATCACAAATTAATATAAAAATGAAGTTCATTAAAGTGATTGGTAAAGGAAATAAAGAGCGGTTTGTTCCGATAACAAAATATGTTGCATCTTTATTAGATGAATATATTTTGAATAATCGTGATAAGTTACTTATCGATTTTTCAATAAATGAATGCTTCATTAGTGATGTAGGAAAACCATTAGATCGTTTTCAATGTAATGTTATACTTAAGAATATTATTAAAAACAGTGGGGTGGAGAAACATTGTACACCGCATACATTGCGACATACATTTGCGACCCACATGCTAGAAAATAATGCTGATTTACGCTCCATCCAAGAAATGTTAGGGCACAGTGATATTTCAACTACGACAATTTATACACATATTACAAATGATAAGATTAACAAAGAATATAAAATGTATCATCCACGACAAGGAAAGAGAGATTTTTAGTTATGAAGTTTAAGAGAGTATTTTTATTAGTAATGGATTCGTTAGGTATTGGTGCTATGCCTGATGCTAGTGAGTACGGTGATGTTGGAACAAACACATTACAGCATACCGCTGCCTCGGTAAATGGGATAGACATCCAAAACCTAGAAGGATTAGGACTGGGGACACTAGGTAATTTTGAGGGTGTTTATCGCCTAAATAAACATCTTGGTTATAGTTCTCGTTTACACGAGCGTTCAAAGGGAAAAGACACAATAACTGGTCACTATGAAATGATGGGTTTAGAAACAACGATTCCATTTGTAACCTTTAGTGAATCTGGTTTTCCAGAATCTTTTATTAATGAATTTGAGCAAAAGACAGGTAGAAAATGCATTGGAAATATTGCTGCTAGTGGTACAGATATTATTAATCAACTAGGGAGTACGCACTTACAAACTGGAAGTTGGATTGTATACACTTCTGCTGATTCAGTATTTCAAATAGCTAGTCATGAAGATGTCATCCCGTTAGAAGAATTGTATGCAGCATGTAAGATTGCAAGAGAAATTGCTATGAAAGATGAATGGAAAGTAGGTCGTATTATTGCTAGACCGTTTACTGGAGATGAGGAAACTGGTTACTCTAGGACAAAAAATCGTCACGATTTTGCACTTGATCCACATGGTAAGACTGTTCTTGATAGTTTAAAGGAAGCTAATTATGATGTTATATCAGTAGGTAAAATCAATGATATATTCAATGGTAAAGGAATTAGTGAACATAAACATGCGATTACTAATAAAGAAGTAATGCTTGAAGTTGCAAAGCTTGCACAAACTGAATTTAACGGATTAGTATTTGCGAATTTTGTTGAGTTTGATAGTGAATTTGGGCATCGTAGAAACCCTAAAGGATATGCAAAAGCATTAGAAGATTTTGATAAATCATTAGATGAATTATTTGCGTATATGAATCATGATGATTTATTAATCATCACTGCAGACCATGGTAATGATCCAACGCATACAGGTAGCGATCATACACGAGAAATGGTACCATTACTAATGTATTCTAAATTCTTGTTCTTTCCAGAACAAATTGAAGATCAAGATACATTTGCAGTTATTGGTGCGACAATTGCAGATATATTTGAAGTTGCATTACCATCAATTGGAACTTCGTTATTAGAAAGGATTCGTTAATAATGACTGATGAAATTAAAAGGCTTATATATATATCGCTTGGTGCATACTTGATTTCATGGATTTCTTTAGGACTTGGATTATCACTTTATAATTCACTTCTAGTTTCCATGACATATGCTTTATCATTATTTTTAAATGTAATTGCTATATTTGCATTGTATAGAAATTACCTTAAGACAAAGATAAAATTATTTATTGTTGAAGTCATATTTGGCGTATTATTTATTATCGCTCAAACAATATTATACATATCAGTACTTTAAGACACATATTTGTGTCTTTTTTTCATATTTATACACATAACATACATTATGCGAAGTAGTGTGTATTTATAAAAGGTTACTTTTGAGTAACCTTAATATACTTCGTTTATATACATTTTGTCTTCTTCAAGCGTATCTGTATCATTTGTCATCATTGTACAATGTTTGCTAATGTTTCCATCAAGCTTTAGTTTTGTATCGACAGTAATTGTATGTTCATTATATTCTTTAAAAGCAGAAAGTAAGTTTATGACATCATCTTTTGATTTATATATGACTTCACTAAAATTAATCTTATCATCATTCACTGAGTAAACTCCATAGCAGCGCAGTTCATTGTCTTTGTATACGGTAGCTATTGATTGATTAAATGCTTCTAATTGTTTCTCTGTTAATAATTTATAGTAATCTATATCACGAGTTCTAGATCCTTTAAAATGTTTTGTGTATTCGTTATATAAACTTACTAGGTCATCTATTCTATAATCATTTGTAACACTATATTTTCCAATAAATGATTTTACATCTACATCAATAATGTTATGAAAGTATTGTTTTTTGAAACCAAACTGTTGATAAATTTCTGGATGATATGCTTGTAAAAAAATTCTTTTTCCAATATATTGTTTTTCATTTAATACAAAGTTCATTAAGTTTTTAAAGATACCGTTACGTTGGTAATTTTCATTGGTAGCGACCCCAAATATAAAGTATACCACTTCCCCATCTTGCATTGTAAAAGGTCGTATTTGAAGAGTTGCTACTAGAGTAGAATCAACTTTTGCAACATAAACTTTATTGCCTTTTTCATAATACTTTTCAGTAAAGTAGTATTCGGTACTTGATTCACTTTCATCTAAAAAATTCGCTTTCCACAATTCTTTTATATCTTCAAAATCTTTATCATCAGCAATCGAAATATCCACTTTCTTTTTTGTAATCCATTGCTTTTCTATTTGCTTTATTGGATGCATTGCCTGCTTTGCTTTACGTAAAGAAGGATTACCCATATCTTCTTCTCTGTTAACATAAGTTGTATCTTGGAAATTACTCTCTAAAAACAGTTTGTTAATGGCTACATATAGTCCACGGACATCTTTTTTTGCTTTTTCAACATGAATATGAATCATATCATTTTTCAACAACGAAGCAATAGTAAATGCAACTAGTATATCATCAATATATATACACCCTGCTTTCACGCCTAAAATATCTCGATTTTTCAGTAATGTTATTATTCCACTTTTTTCTTTAGCATCATCCAAAATTTCAGGGTGATCTAATGACCAAATATCATAAAACGCCATTACATTATCAAAATCTTCATCATCATAATTTTTGTAGGCATAGTTGTGATTATCCTTTATAAATCCATTATAATGATTACGGCGTTTTTGCATCTTTTTTCCAGATAAAGATACTAAATTACTACGCTCGTACACATAATCATAATAACTAGGTGTTTTTACGTATAAGAATGTATCATTAAAAACTTCTTGTATATACTTTCTACACTGTGGACTTACTGAATCTACTTGAAATTCAAAATCATGACTCCTTGCATAATCAACCATATATACGATTGCATCGTTAATATATTGTTTTTTACAAAAAGGCATAATAAAGAATCGCATATTACGAAAAGTGTGCAATATTATCATAAAGTTTTCATGAATTTCATATTCAGTTTTATATACTTCGTTCCACATCATCAGTGTAGTAAAATCATAATTATAGCCCTCAAATGTGCTAAGTTCTAAATATGGTTTTAGTTTTTCGTAATCATCTATTGTTAATCGTTTCATATGTCTCCTATTGATTTATCGCTAAAGACTGTATAAACTGAATTGCTACCCTTCCTGAATAGCCACCATGACGAATAGCCCATGTTAGTGATAGTTCTTTAATTTTAGATAAATCCATTGTAATATTTTTACAGCTTGCAAGAACCTCAATAATTTCTAGATATTGTTTTTTATCAGGTTTTCCATATAAAATTGATAACCCAAATCGAGTACTTAAAGATATTGTTTCTTGTTTTGTGTCATTAACATGTACATCATCACCTTGTCTTGCAGACCAAGTTTGTTTTATTAGATGACGGCGATTACTAGTTGCATAAATGAGAATATTATCAGGTTTCTTTTCTAGCCCACCTTCTATAACCGCTTTTAGATACTTATATTCAATTTCAAATTCTTCAAATGATAAATCATCCATAAATATAATAAACTTATAATCTCTAGATTGTAATTCTTGAATAATACGTGGTAAATCGATAAATTGATGTTTGTACACTTCAACCATACGCAATCCATCTTTATAGTACTTGTTAAGCAATGCTTTAATACTTGTTGACTTACCAGTACCACTGTCACCATATAATAACACATTGTTTGCTGATTTGCCTACTAAAAAGGCTTCGGTGTTGTCACATAGCAATTTTGATTGATATTCTATACCTACCAAATCCTCTAAAGAATCATTACCAATATGAACAATTGGAGATATTTCCGTATCGATATAACGAAATGCTTTGTTTAATCCATATTTCCCTACCCCATATAAGTAATAGTGTTCTTTTAGAATGTTGTAAAACTCAATATGTGATTTACAATTACTTAATTGCAATTGTAAATCTAGTAAGATATTATGAATTTCTTTATTAATCACTTTCTTTGAACTTTTATAATTTACTAGCAAATTATAAAGTGCTGGTTCAAGTGTTTTCATCTTAAAAGTATACATAGAATATATTTTTTCTAAATCTAATAGTGTTAGTTGTTTTAATGAATCACTAATATCTTGTTTTCTCTCTAATGCAAGCGTGAAGCTATTTTCATTATGAACAAGAAAGTAGACAATCATACTTTGCCATAGATTATTTTCTAAGTAATATTCATCTGCCATTGCTACAATGTTTTTAAATAGTTTTTCAAAATCTCCCTTATCAAAAAGTTCAAAATTTTCTTGTATAATGTGTGGGGAAAGTTGTTTATCATATATATATAGCATTTATATCTCCTTATAATTAAAGAAGAGACTTACGTCTCTTTTTAGTTTTTAAAACTATGAATCGGTGCAGGAATACGCCCACCACGATTAATAAAATCTTTACAATCAAAAGTACTTACAGGCATTATTGGTGCATATCCAAGCAATCCACCAAATTCGACTATTTCACCTACATCTTTACCAATTACTGGGATAATACGTACAGCAGTTGTTTTTTGATTAATCATTCCAATAGCCATTTCATCAGCAATAATTCCTGATAAAATACTTGCTGGTGTATTACCAGGAATAGCAATCATATCCAAACCTACAGAACATACACAAGTCATAGCCTCTAATTTTTCCAATGTTAAAGAGCCACGTATTACTGCATCAATCATTCCTTGATCTTCACTTACAGGAATAAATGCACCAGACAAACCACCAACATAAGAACTTGCCATAACTCCACCTTTTTTTACTTGATCATTTAATATAGCAAGTGCAGCAGTTGTCCCAGGACAACCAACACTTTCAAGTCCCATACCTTCTAAACAATCAGCAATACTATCTCCAATAGCAGGAGTTGGTGCTAGAGATAAATCGATAATTCCAAATGGTATTCCTAATCGTTGAGATGCCTCTAAGGCAACTAGTTGACCAACACGAGTAATTTTAAAAGCCGTCTTTTTAATTGTTTCACAAAGCTCTCCAAAATCTTTTCCTTTTGCAGTAGCAATAGCATTTTTGACTACTCCTGGGCCACTTACACCAACATTAATAATAGCATCGGCCTCAGTAACACCATGATACGCTCCAGCCATAAATGGATTATCATCGGGAGCATTACATAAAATAACTAATTTAGCACACCCAATTGAATCATTTTCTTTAGTCAATTGCGCTGTATCTAAAATGATTTCTCCCATTAATTTAACTGCATCCATATTAATTCCAGTTTTTGTTGAACCAACATTAACAGAGCTACAAACATTACTAGTAACTTTCATTGCTTCTGGAATTGATTTTATTAGTAATTCTTCAGCTTTTGTCATTCCCTTAGAAACTATGGCACTATATCCCCCGATAAAGTTTACACCTGTTTCTTTTGCGCATTTATCTAATGTTTTTGCAATTTTAACAAAATCAGCTGTTGTTTTACAGGCATTAGAACCAACAAAACCGATTGGTGTAACGCTAATACGTTTGTTTACAATAGGTATCCCATATTTCTTTTCAATAGCTTGTCCAGTTGGTACTAAATCATGTGCAAGTGACGTGATTTTGTTATAAATATTAAGACAAAGAACATCAATATCATGATCCATACAATCCAATAAACTAATACCTAAAGTAATTGTACGAACATCAAGATTTTCTTGCTCAATCATTTTATTTGTTTCATTAACTTCTAATATATTAATCATAAATGTCTCCTTCTATATACGATGCATTTTATTAAAAATATCTTCGTGTTGTAATTTAATATCAACACCTATTGATGTACCTAAATCAGTGATTTCATCACAGATTGATCCAAATTCAGCTTTTTTTGAAGTAACATCAACTACCATCATCATATTGAAGTAACCTTGAATAATTGTTTGTGAGATATCTAATATATTTACTTCTTTTTCTGCTAAAAAAGTACAAATATTAGCAATAATACCAACTTGATCTTTTCCAACAACTGTAATAATACCCTTTTCCATAAATAACCCTCCTTATATTTACGATATTATAGCATAAAAAAACATGTAAAAAAAGAGATTGTATACAAAAAAGCTACGACTACATTGTAATCATAGCTATATTTTCTTAAAAACTACTATCCCATTAATTTTAATGCCGCTTCAAATACTGATTTTCCGTTCATAGTTCCATAATCTCTCATGTCGATTACGTCTACAGGGATAACTCCACCTTTACGACCAGCTGCTAATTTTTCAATAGCTGCTCTTTGGAAGCGAACTTGTGGTCCTAGTAAAATAACGTCAACTTCTTCTAAAACTCTTGGTGCATCTGAGAATGGTAATGCAAAGATTTTACATTCAATACCAGCTTCTTTAGCTGCAACCTCCATTTTTGTTACTAATAAACTTGTTGACATTCCTGCCGAACATACTAATAAAATATTTTTCATAGTTTCTACTCCTTTATTGTATATACTAATAATACCAATTTTTACATAAATTGTAAACACTTTCTTTTTAAAAGGAGTTAATAAAATTATTTTTAATTTTTTTAACTCCTATATAAATAGATATAATTTGAAAGGATAATTGACGTTAATAGCGCAATACCATGAAAGACTGGTGAATATGTCATCCCAAAGAAAATATATAATGATATGACAGAAAATATTACAAAAATATTAATATTTTTATACCACAATTTAGTTTCTTCTTTAAATTTATTAATATAATACATGAAAACTATATACATCAATATTAATATACTGCCATATAATTTTGAAAAATCATTTGCATATAAATAATCTCCAGTTACGTTATTTAAAAGCATATTATTATTTGTAGTTTGCGATGAATAATTTGTAATATTTTCAACTGTATAAATATTACTTTCATGGTATTTAATATCTTTTACCTCTTTATTTGTATAATTACTTATTTCATTATATGTATTATTTATACTTGAATAATCATCACTTTTATGACTTGGACTAATTTCTATATCATTACTTGGATCACTATCCTCGAAATCAGGTTGTTTGATATTGCTTTCTAACAATATTATATTTCTTTGCTCATTGACAACGTTCCCATCACTATCTTCGATTGAATAGTTAACTATATTTTCACCCACAATAATATTTTTTTCATCAATTGTCGGATACTTGATTTTTGATGTAATATCATTATCTTCCTTGTCATATCCACTTACACCACTAATTACATCAATCTCATCAATATTATGTATATAAATATCACTAAGACCACTAATTGTCGGCAATTTATTAGATGTAATTGAAATGTTATACTTAATGACAGTGTTATAGTAATTAACATTTAACGAAACAATTCCGCCATCTCTAGATATATCATTGATGGCATTAAACTCTTGGCTAGTATAATTTATGTTACCCTGATTTGAATCATAAGGAATAGTAACAATTGTAGACAAATGATTTAGTAAGTCTTCATGGGTAAAAGTCACTGCTTCTTGATAACTTAGTTGAATGTTTGAAACAATACTATACCCTTCATACCTATTACTGTCATTATAATTACGCAAATCAAATAAATTAAGATACTCGTTCGATTCAATAGAATATTTATACTCTTTATTTAATGATGTATCACATGATCTATAATTAATAATATAATTATTTGCATCATTGCTTAATATGTCAGTTGATGATGTATCATGTACCTCTTTTCCATTTGGGGTGATAATAGAATCAACAACTACATTTGAGCTTGGTTGAATGTTTATTGTAACTGCTTGATTTCCATCAATATAATCAAGATTATAATATATATATAGTAATTCATCTTGTTCTAATCCAAATACTTTACTAGGATGAACTATAATTAAAGCTATTAAAAATATAAAAAAACATTTAGACTTCATATTACCTCAATTCTCACACACAATTCATAGTATAACAGTAGAGATTATAGTTTTCAATAACATAATCTACATTTTTACTCGTTTTTATTATATAAAATATATTTTTTTGCATTAAAAGTTCTCTTGTTATCAAACGAGCGATACGTTGTATCACACAAATATTGAAAATTTAATTTTTGAATGATTTTTTTCGAACCAATATTATCCAAAGCATGCATACAATATACATGCTTGATGTAAGGTGCTGAAAATAAAAAGTCGATAACACAACGCGCCGCTTCACTCACATAGCCTTTATTCCATTCTTTTTTCATAATACAGTATCCTAGTTCGTATCCACTATCGACATCATTATAATTAAGGCTTATCGACCCAATAAGTACATTTGTTTCATTTAAAACGATCCCCCATAAATAATTAGATGATGAACTATTTTCTGCTTCAGCCATTAACCACTCTTTAGTAATTTCAACAGAATCATGTATATTCCATCGTAAATATATTACCACTTCGCTATCACTCGTCCAATTCTTATAAGCAATGCTAGCATCATCAACTGTTAGTGGACGTATAATTAATCTTTTTGTATTCAAAGTTGGTGTCTTCATGATTTCCACCTATTTAAATGAATCCAAGTATTCTTGAACAGATTTAGTCATTTCAACACTGAAATCACTATTATATTTTCGTTTACAAAAAGCTTGAATTTCTTCATTAAACGAAATTTTATCTTTACCATCTTGTTTAGCACGATTTTCATAACATTCAACTACTTGACTATCATCAAGATGTGGATACTGGTTTATCCCTACGATAAATTTTTTATCAAATCTAGAAGGTTTTCTTCTATTTTTTTGATGTTTTGTTGGATATCCTAAAACAAGCATACACACAGGAATAGTGTGCTCTGGAAGGTTCAATAATTTACGATGTAGACTACAATTTTCTAAAATATCACCAATATAGCAACTTCCCAACCCTAAACTTTGAGCCGCAACTACCATGTTTTGTGCTGCAATGGTTGCATCTGTAATAGCTAGCATAATATCCCCTACACCTAATTTTCTAGGATTGGTATTGGCTAATGCATAAGACTGCATCCAACGTGTATGATCTGCCACAAAAATAAATACTAACGGTGCAGTAGCAATGAATGGTTGATTGTCACAAGTTTTTGCAAGAGTATCTTTTATCTTTTGATCAGTAACATCAATTATACTGTACAGTAATTGATTACCTGCAGATGGAGCTTGTAAAGTAGCATCAAGAATAATGTCTTTTATCTCATTTGAAACATCAATATTTTCAAATACACGGACTGATTTCCGTTTATATAAACTCTTAATTATAGCATTCATAGAATTCCTCCTTATAATAAACTAAGTGTACCATAAAAAAATAACAAGGTATACACCCTGTTATTTTTTGTTTTTCTTATATAACAATAATCCGACAACTTGAATTACTACAAAAACAATTAGATAGTAATATACATTTTGACCATGTGCAACAAACGCTGCAACTATCATAAATAATGCACTGATAATACCTAGTAGCGGGATTACTTTTCCCTTTAATAATCCTAAATCACGTTCCTTATGAATTAACATTATAAACATTGGTATATAAAGCGCATAAAGCGTTATAATCGGTAACTCTGATGAATCAAATGCAAATGGACCAAACCATGCTGTAGGTGCAAGTTGTGAACCATAAAAATATACTAACCAGAGTGCAGCTACTAATAATCCTGCAATTGCAGAATTGGTTGGCATATTTGTTGTTTTATCTACTTCCTTAGTTATTTCTGGTTTAATTCCTTGACCACGCATTGCTAGTGAATAAAACCCACGAGTACAACCAAGCATTAATCCGTTTAGTGTTCCTAAACATGAAATAACTACAAAAACAAATAATGCAGTTCCACCAACATCTGTAAAGATTGTTGAAAATGCAAGCTTTGCACCTTGTTCACCTTGTGACATGATAACAGAGTTTTCAACAGCTCCTGCTAAACCTATATAATAAAGAATATAAGTAATCATAATTAAGATTGTACCGAATAATAATGCTTTTGGTAAATTCTTTTTTGGATCACGCAGTTCAGAATTAATACTTGTTGCAATGATCCATCCTTCATATGCAAATGCTGTAGCAACCACTGCTCCAAATAATGGATTACCAGTAACCTGCGCAGTAGCAGTCGTAAAGTTTTCAATTAAGATACCATTTTGTAAACCAATAATTGTTCCAAATATTGCCATTAAAAACAAAGGAACTAATTTAATGACAGTTGTTGTTACTTGAAATTTTCCAGCTAAAATTGGTGACAATGCATTTAATGCATAACTACCAATTAAATAAATCATTGCTATTACCATTACTTCAGGACCAACGATGCTCATTTCCCCATTACCAATTAAAACAACTGTATATCTAGCAGAAACCCAAGCAAGTACACTTGTAAGTGCTGGAGTATATATAACCGTGCTAAACCATCCAATAAAATAACCATATTTTGGCCCTACTGTTGCTTCAGCATAATCAACTAGTCCATTTACTGTATTATATCTAGTAGCCATAATCGCAAAATTATAAGCACATACAATCATGATTAGACCACCTAGTAACCACGCAAGTATACCAATTGGTAAGTTACCACCAGTTTCAATTAAAATCTTTTCTGCTTTAAAAAACACACCACTTCCAATGACAATCCCTACTACCATTGCTATTGCGGTAAATAGTCCATATTTTTTCTTTAATTCTTCCATATTTCCCTCCTGTACAACTTAATATATGATACTATATTTATAAAAATAATTCATAATTTATAATAAAAAAAATGTAATTTAACGTTTTTCCTATTTGTAGGCTAAGTTTTTTATGAGAATTCAAATATTTTAACAATAAAAAAATTGAATTCTAAGAATCATACTTATCAAAATCGTATTTTAGAAAATAACATCTAATAATAAAATAAGTATATTTTCAATATTGCTTACCTATTATATTTGTATTTTAGCCCTAGTATAAACATTATTCCTAAAAATCACTTTGAATTATTTTATACACTAGCTACATCATACGCATTTTATAGTTAATAAATATACACATTCCACAAGATATTTGATATTATGTATTAGAAAATAGAATAGGAGAATTATATGAAAATACTATGCTTAGGTGATTCACACCTTGATAATGAAACCTTAGATAAAATTACGAAAAAATACCCAAGTATGGATTTATATATCCATTGTGGAGATAGTGATATGGAAAGCAGTAATCCATTACTTAAAGGATATCATGTAGTAAAAGGAAATCATGATTTTAGCGATTTTTCAGATATACTACATATAAAAGCCGGTAAATCAAATATATTAGTAACTCATGGACATCTTTTTAATATTTACGATGGATACGATCGAATCTTAAAATATATGAATGAACATAATCTTGATATATGCTTTCATGGACATACACACGTACCTGCCATCACAAATATTGATGACAAATTAATTGTAAATCCAGGGAGTACAATGATTAATCGTGGTAGCTATGGTTATGGAACTTATACTATTATTACAATTGAAAATGACAATATTAATATAAATTACTATCATCACAAAACACATGAAAAATGTAATGAAGTTTTGATTGATGGGAAAAAGACACTAGCTGAGCTAATAGCGCTACACAAAGAAAAAAAAGCACGCTAGCAAGTGCTTTTGGCTCTATACTTTTACTGGAGGACAAATAATTCTTCCAGGTTTTCTTTTCAATAAAAATAGACATAGTATTAAATATCAATTTGTAAAAAAAGAGACAAATAACTAATTAACAGTTATTTGTCTCCCGCTCTTGATACAAAGTTGAGCTTTTTATTGTGCTTTTTTATTTCTGTCTTCATTACGTTTACGTTTATACTCGATTATAAACATAACTTCTTTTAAGTCTTCGTCTGGTAATTCTGTTAGTAATCTTGCAATATTTGCAATATTGTAGTAATCATATTTTTTACCACTCATTATTTCTTCAACACTTCTACCATATAAATTAGAAAAAATCTTTAATTCACCAACGGTAATATCTCTTTTTCCATTCTCTATATCAGAAATTGCCGAGTGTGGAACCTCTAAGTGTAAAGCAACTTCTTTTTGTGTTAAGTGTTTGAAGTTACGGTATGATTTTAATCTTTTTGCTAAATCCATGTCTATTGTCATAATAATCATCCTCCAACTAGAATTTTAGCATTTTCCCTACTAAAATGCAAGAATGTTTTCCAATAAGATAATTTTTTTAAGATATTCGAAAATATCATTTACAAAAAATACCTTTATTCATTAAAATAGCCCCTTGTAAACTTGTTATTTGTCACATATATATTCTCTTTATTTCTAAAATAACTATTTAACACTTCGCTAACTTGATGTGCATTTTCCAATTGAAAATCAATAATTGGATATGTAATAGAAAGTGATTTTGTTTTTGAATAATACAACGGTCGATCATTGTATATTATGTTATTACAATCTTTATCACCTTGAACTATAAATGATGATTTTACACGATCCAACAATGCATACTTCCCTTGTTTGCATTTATTGCAACCAGGAACTTTTTTCCCATAGTAATGATTACTAATAATACAATGCTTTAGTATCATTGCTGGTGTATATCCATATACATAAGCATACAAAGTCTTATTAGTACTAAGTGCATTAATTTGTGTCTTTGAGCATTCACGTGAAAGTACAATATCTTGGCTATCGATAGAATGAATAGCACGAGTGTTATAAATATTAAAATTACTATCAATAATGATTCTATAGTCAGTTTTTAACATTTGATATCCGTTATATGATGCAACCATTACTGCTTTAATAAGCAAGCGATACTGTTGATTTAGCAATAATTGAATATCATCATTTGTATTGGTATAAGTAGTATATACATACATATCAAGATTGTTTGTTTGATAATATGTAACAGCTTCATTAATGTATTCATTTAATTCAAAGTAAATTAGTTTGCAACCAAATTTATGTACAGTTTGTAATTGTTCGATAGTTCTAACTTTTACAACATAATCAATAGGTTCTTGTTTATTTGTAAAATTAAGAGTGCTATATGACAATGGATCAGTAGATAGATTATTTTTCAGGCGTGCTATATCAAGCTTTTCAATACAGCTACGACGCATATGATTAAGTAGCTTTATAGGAAACTGATATCCATCTGGAAAGTTTATTTTAATTTTCGTAGAAGAATATAATGTATTACCTAGTTTACTTAGCTGTCCGCTAATACGTTCATCATTTAAACTTGCATTAATAGCAGGTTCAATTTGATGTGTTGCTACTTCCTGGATTTTGATTTTACCACATGTGATTTCTAATATTGGAAAATTATCTTTATTTACACCAAAGTATATTGATACCGGGATATTTGTATTGTCGTTTTCATATGTTGCTTTTGCAGCTTTAAAAATCTGATGATCATATATCCGATATATTGACGTATTTGCCTTGATTTGCCTGTCTAGGTCAATCGACACTATATCACCAATATTCCCATGATTAACAAGTTTTCCTTGTTTATATAGTTTTGTAATTGTTCTAACAAAGTCGTGTTCTCTAAACAAAATACGATCTTCTTGATATAGTTTTTGTGATAACTTGATAAAAAGCTTACGTGTTTTATTTTCATAGCTAACAACGCTTCCAATTTTCATACCTTTATTTCCGGGATATATATCAGCTAAAAAAGTTTTGTCATTAAATAAATGCCCTTTAGTAAATCCACGATTAAACATTATTTTCATCTCTTTAATAGCATCTATATTATTTGTAACCTTATTAGACAAATGAGCATCAATTGCCTTGCGATATGCTTTTATAACAGTAGCAACGTATTCTGGTCTTTTCATACGCCCTTCTATTTTAAAAGAATAGATACCAGCATCAATTAATTTATCAATATTTTCGATTGTACATAAATCTCGTGGAGATAATAGATGTGAAGGTGTTGATGATAATGGTTTATCATCTTTCGTTAGCTTATAGCTAAGACGGCATGGTTGACCACATGTCCCTTGATTACCACTTCTTTTAGCAATAAAACTACTAAACAGACACTGACCAGAATACCCCATACATAATGCCCCATGAATAAACACTTCAATATCTATATCACTATGTTTACATATGTATTCAATTTCATCAATCGTATTTTCTCTTGCAAGAACAACACGACTTGCTCCTAATTGTTTGTAAAAATTCACTCCATAGATATCTTTAACGCTTGCTTGTGTTGATATATGAACTTCAAGTAATGGAAAATATTCTTTAGCCATCTGTAATAATCCTATATCTTGAACAATAATTGCATCAATGCCTGTTGTATATAAAAATGATAAATAATTGTATAATTCTTCAAATTGAGCATCTTTGTATAATATATTAATTGCAACAAATAATTTAACGTTTCTAAGGTGAGTATATTGAACAGCTTGTAATATTTCTTCATTGTTAAAGTTGCTTGCATATGCACGTGCACTAAAAGAGCTGCCTCCAATATAAATAGCATTAGCCCCGTTTTGGACAGCAGCAACAAGTGCTTCATAACTGCCAGCCGGAGCTAATAATTCAATATTTTTCATTTATAACTGTTGAATTAGTAAAGCACACATATTTGCTGAGTCTTTACTTGCCTTCTTAATATATTCATCAAATTGGATTGAAGATTCCCCTTTATTATAAACATCACTTAGAGATCTAGTTACAATGAATTTTTTATTAAACATATGACATACTTGTCCAATAGTTGCTGCTTCCATTTCAGCACATAGCGCTGTTTCAAAATTACTTTTAATATATTCAACTTGTTCCTGTCTTGCGATAAATTGATCACCTGATACAATTAGTCCAACTGTTGCATTTACATTACCTTTTTCAAGTGCGAATTTTGCTTTATTTAATAGCTCATTATCTGCTTTAAAGCTTACAGGCATTTGTGGCACCTGCCCAAGCACGTAATCAAATGCAGTAACATCAACATCATGATGGATGACTTCGCTACTAATAACAACATCACCAACATTTTGACTAATATGCATACCGCCTGCAGATCCTACGTTAATAACATATTCAATTTCAGGATAGTTTGTAAATAACAATGTAGTATATACTGCAGTGTTTACTTTTCCAATACCACCTTGTAGCAAGATAATATTTTTTCCATCAATTGTACCAACAATCAGTTCTTTATCTGCTAGCTTTTGAGTAGATTGGTTTTCAATATATACTTTAATGGCATCTACTTCTTGTTCCATTGCTCCGATAATTGCAATCATGATTATTTCTCCTTTTTACAAACAAAGATTACTCTTTGACATTCTTCTTTATATTCAGCGAAATCACTAAATAATGTAACTGATTCAAATCCTGCTTTTTTTAGCATTTTTTGATATGTATCCACTGAATATGTTTTTTGTACGTGTTGTTCATGAACTTCATCATTTTCAGCTTTATCAACGATATCTATATAGTGTTTAATATATCCGCTATCTACATTTTCTACTTTCCATGAAAAAGAAAATTCATCATCTTCTTGGACTTCATGGTAGTTTTTCAATGTTACATCACACTTATACAAACTATTAACATCAAATATAAATGTTCCATTTTTCTTTAGCGCATTATATACATTTTTAAACGTATCTTTAACCTGTTTTGTCGTAAACAAATAGTTTAAAGAATCACATAAACATAAAATTAAATCAACTTGTCTATCGACTTGAAAATCAGTCATATCTATTCTACCTAATAATAATGTAACATTATTATCTTGTGCTTTTGCTCTAGCAACTTCTAACATATCTTTTGAAAGATCAGTAGCATATATTTCAACATCATCTTTTGCAAGTTTAATAGCTGTTTCCCCAGTTCCACAACCTAGTTCTAAAACTGATTTATATTTGGCATTTGCTTTTATAAATTGATAATAATCCTCATAGAAAGACTCATCCATTAAACTATCATAGTAATAAGCAAAATTTTCATATGACATTACTGTAAATATCCTTCAATATCTATTCTTGGCATATCTGCCCATAATTTTTCTAAACCATATGCATTACGTTCTTCTTTATCAAAGATATGAACGATAACATCACCATAATCCATTAAAATCCATTTACTACCTTTAATACCTTCTATTTTTCTAACAAAATGTTTGTTTTCCTCCATTTTATCTTCAACTGCATCACGAAGAGCTTGAGCTAATCTTTCATTACTTGCAGAAGCGATTACAAATGTATCGAAAATTGGACTTGCAAGCATCATGTCGATAGCAACAATATCCTCTCCTAATTTATCATCTAAAGCTTTTACAATTATTTCTACTTTATCCATTTCTTTTCTCCTTAATAAATTTATCATAAACGTTAAAAAATTCATTGTCGATTTCTATATTCTTACTACTTGCATACTCATAAAAATCAATTAAACACTGCTTGAATCCAGCCACAATATCTGTTTTTGCTAATGCAATTTCCTTAGATGAATCATAGTTACGTAAAGGATCATACTTATCAGCGACATAAACACACATATCTAAAGGTTGCATGTTTATATGTGCAGTTGTATGATTTTCAATAGCTTGTAAGACTGATTTATTGTGTATACCGTATGTATGCATTGTACGATACGCTGAAGTCCATTGGTGATATACTGCTGGCGAACTATCTAAATGCTCTTTAAAGTGGGCATTCATAAGATTTAAGGTATCTTCCTTACTCTCTTCTTTAGCAATGTCGTGAAACATTCCAGCAATATATGCAGCATGTGAGTCTAACCCATTTGCAAGGGCGATATCACGAGCTAAATTTGCTACAGACTGACTGTGCAAAAATCTTTTTTTTGATAAAACACTTGAAACAATTTTATCTAAAAATAATCCATTTTGACATAAATAGTGTAATACCTTTAAATCCAAGTCACCGATATGTAAATTGTGGACTCTAGTACTAGAGTAATTATTTTCGATTGTGTCAATCATTATAAAATTATATTTATCAATATTTTTATTTGGTTGATATCCTACACGTTTAACACAAACAAGCGAAACTAATTTACTAATTTCATCTGCTTTATACCATTTATCAAACTTTTCTACTTGGTCCATACCTACCATATAATATAATGAGTCATTTTTGTGCTTTTGCTTTATATTCTCTAAGGTTGTAATAGTATAGTTTATTTCATCAGTGCTATCTAACTCAATCGTATTGATTAGCACATTTCCCATATGACTAAAAGCAATTTCAAGCATTTCTTTTCTTTGGTTTGATGTAAAATAACTAGTTGCTTTCCATGGATTTGTACGTGTTGGAATAATATAAATTAAATCAAACTGTAGTTGCTTATTTACCTCTTCTACAAGTTTACGATGACCAATATGTACTGGGTCAAAGCTACCTCCAAATAATCCAATTTTCATTATGGTAATCGATATATTCTTTTATTACTAGATTTGTACAAAATAATAGTTCTACCTAGTATTTGAATCACTTCAGATTTTGTTGCAACACTTAACTCTAAAGCAACTTCATTTTTTGATTCTCCACAAGATTCTAGTATTTTAACTTTAATTAGCTCATGAGTTTCTAATGCCTCTTTAATACCTTTGACCTGATTTGCATGTACACCATCTTTACCAATTTGAAAAATTGCTGAAAGATTGTGTGCTTGACTTCTTAAATATCTTTTTTGTTTACCTGTTAACATAAATAATCCTTTCTATATTAGTGCTTCTCGCACAAATACACCAACACCTACAGGTGCTTTTACTTTAATTTTTGCGCCACTATTTTCTACAGTAATAAATCCAAGACCTGAAATTACAATATCAACTTTATAGTTAGGTAATGTAATATCAACTGTTTGCATTTGATCAATATTCGTAATACTTTTAATACACGGTTTTAATGTAAGACCACGATTGTATAAACTATCAGCATTTTCAAGTTTACAACGATGGATATCTAAATGTCTAGGAAAATAACACATAAATGTATTTTTTTTACCAGATATATAGTCAAATCGTGCAATTCCACCAAAATACAGTGTTTGATTATCTTGTAATTGATATCCAGTAGGTCTAAGTTCACTTTTAGGTATAATTACTTTTAGATCATCTTGATCTATAATATGTGCCATTTGGTGCTTATTAATAATTCCCGGAGAGTCATATAATGAACAATTTTCATCTAAAGGAATTTCAATTAAATCTAGTGTTGTTCCTGGGAACTCACTTGTTGTAATAAGATGTTTTGATTCCTCTGTATAATGTTTCAACAAGGCATTAATCAATGATGATTTACCAACATTTGTTACCCCTACTACATATACATCTCGATTATTACGATATTCATTTATACTATCTATTAAATTATCTAACTGATAGTTTTTAACTGCACTTGTTAAAAGTACATCTACTGGTTTAATATTATATTCTTTTAATTGTCTTCGAACCCAGTACTCGATTTTACGATCTTTCACTGATTTTGGTAGGATGTCTCTTTTATTTGCAACAACCAAGATATCATTATGATTAATATGACGGACAAATCCTTGAATCATACTTCCATTAAAATCAAACACATCTATAATATAGACAATTAAACAATCTTTATCTCCAATTGTTTGTAAAATCTTTAAAAAATCATCATCTGTTAATGGCGTAGATGATATCTCATGATAGTTTTTTAATCGAAAACATCTTTTACATAATACATATTCGTTATTCATAGCATTTTTGGGTACGTACCCTATTTGGTTTTGGTCTTCGCTTTGGATGATGGCACCACATCCAAAACAACGTAGTTCTTCTTGCATAATTACACTGCTTAAAATAAGCATCCTTTCGTTATTCTTAAATTCTTTCCTATTTTACTATATTTTGATATAAATTGCACGAATATGTAATAAAAAGATTGTTGATAAATATACTTTTTTGAGGTGATAAAATGTTTGGTATGATATTTACGCTTTTAAGTAATGTCTTTTTTGTTTCCTATGTTCGCTCACAGTCATTTTCTATGCCACTTAGTGCTAAAGAAGAAGCAAAATATTTACAACTACATTTTCAAGGAGATAAAAATGCCCGTGATATATTAATTGAAAGAAACTTACGATTGGTCGCACATGTAGCAAAAAAATATGAAAACAACAAAGACTTACAAGAAGATATTATTAGTATAGGAACAATTGGATTGATCAAAGCAGTTGATAACTTCAAAGAGGATCATAAAACAAAACTTGCAACATTTGCAGCAAGATGTATTGATAATGAAATATTGATGCACCTTCGAACAAATAAAAAAACAAGCTTAGATATATCTCTAAGCGAAAGCATTGGCAGTGATAAAGATGGCGGTGAAATGGTACTAGAAGATATCATCCCATGTGACCAAGAAGAATTTATTGATATCATTAATAAACAGGATAACTTAAATAAAATTGAAAAATTCTTTCCTGTGTTAACATCTCGTGAAAGAAAGATTCTAATTATGCGATATGGTTTATTTAATACTGATAAAATGACACAAAAAGAAATTGCAAAATCAATGAAAATTTCAAGATCATATGTATCCCGCGTGGAAAAACGTGCTTTAATAAAATTATTAAAAGAATTTGTAAAAGAAGAAGAAAATACAAAAGGTAGCTAATTGCTACCTTCTATATTTTTATATAGTTATCCTTAATGTGATTTAAATTATACTTTTTAATAAGATTCAGTGCATAGTTAGTGTTATCATGATTTAAAAATGCATCTGGATTATGAGCATCTACACCAATAATTACGGGACATCCTACCTCTCCAGCAATTTGCCAAAATTCATTGACCGGATAGCGATAACGCATTGTTTTACCTTCATTATAGGGCAATAAGCCAACATTTATTCCTTCTAAATTAATTTCTAAAGGGATATTTAACTCCTTTGCTTTATTGCATATTGCATATGCCACACTCCTACAATTATCATCAAAGTTATCATATTTTTTCATATATAAATCAGGGTGTGCTACATATTTATAAAGCCCACTTTCCATCCCTTCAATAACATTATTACAATACTCAAGAATCTTTTGAGGTGTTGTGTTATACGTAACCATTGATTCATTTTCTAAAATATAATTATTATGTGGACCAAATATTAGGTAATCAACGTTTCCACTCTCTAACAATTCCTTATAGAATGAAATCTCACTATAACAATATTCTGCTTCTAAACCAATATGTATTACTATTTGGTTAGCGTATTCAAGTTTTAGTTTACGAATAGATTCTAGGTATTCATCTAAACATTCTCTTTTCATACGTAAAAATGTATATTTTCCAGTTTGATCACAAATATGTTCTGAAAAGCCAAGAGATTTCATCCCAGCCTTAATTGCTGCTTCAATGTATGCGCGATCTTCACCACTAGCATGACCACAACGTATCGTATGAGTATGATAGTTATGTTTTATCACTAAAAATCGCCTCCAAGTAAATCATCCATCGAAATTGGTTCATAATGAACTTCTTCTTTTTTTATATGGTTTGTTTGCTTTTTTTCTATTTTAATAGGCCCTTTTACTGTTTCTAGTTTTTCTTCAACTACGATTGAAGCAGGTTTATGTGGTACATCTAATGATGTTTCAAGAACCATTTCTTGATAAATATGTTCAACTTGATACTCCTTAACATCTTTATTAATAGATGTTGGCTTTTGATCTAACGTTGCATAGTTGTAATCTGTTGGTTGAATTGTATCAACTACATCTATTCCATGAATTTCTAGTGAATCACTATTTTGTAAAAGATATACGCCATATGTAAAGAATGATTTTGATTTTAAATTTTTAAATAACGTAGTACCTTTGTTTGTACGATTACATACAGGTATCTCATCAACGCGTAAACGTTTAACCATACCATTTTCAAAAATAACCATTGCTGAAGCTGTTTGAAGTGGATCAAATGCACTAACACTAACAAGTGTGTCATTTTTTAAATTCATAGCTTTAATCCCTGAAGCCTTAACACCTAAAATTGATACTTCACCTTCACTATAAATTGCACCGTATCCTGCTCTAGTTGCAAGTAATAGCGCTAAATTTCCTGATGTCAATTTTACCGAGATAACTTTATCACCATCTTTTAATCCCATACATTTTAATGGTTTTGTAAAGCGTGTCACTTCGAAATCTTTAACACTTGTTCTTTTGATTTGACCATTTTTCGTCGCCAATAAGACATATTGATCCACATTAAAATCATGAACAATGATTGAACCAATAATTTTTTCATCAGAATTCATTTTGACAAGATAACTAATATGTTTCCCCATATCTTTCCACTTAAATTCTTCAACCTTATGTAGTGGAATGTAAAGATAGTTTCCTTTGTCAGTAAATACTAATAAGTTGTCTAGTGTATTTGCCTTAATAAAATCAACAATATAATCATCTTCTTTTTTTCCAAAAGGTGTATTTTCGCTAGCTTTGATTGAACGAGATGAAATTCTTTTAATATAACCATCACGTGTAATCGATACATTAATATCTTCACTTAAAATCATGGCCTTTTCATCAATTTTTATTTCTTGAATTTCATCTTTAATTACTGAAAGCCTTGGCATAGCAAATGTAGTTTTAACTTCAGTTAATCTTTCAATAATTACTTCTCGAAGTCTTGTATCACTATCTAATATCGCTTCTAAATATGTAATTTTAGAAGCAAGCGTTGCATCTTCTTCTTGCAGTGAAACAATATCTGTGTTCGTTAAACGATAAAGTTGTAACATTACAATTGCTTCTGCTTGTTTTTTTGTGAAATCGTATTTTAATACTAAATTATCTATTGCATTAGATTTATCTTTTGATGCACGAATTGTAGCAACAACTTCATCTAAAATTGAAATTGCTTTAATTAAACCTGCAACAATATGTTTCCTAGTATTTGCCTTATTCAAATCAAACAATGTACTACGAGTAATCACTTCTACTTGGTGATCAATATAGCCATCTAAAACATCAACAATTCCCATTAAAACAGGACGCTTATCTTTGATTGCAACCATATTATAATTATAATTTTTTTGTAAATCAGTATTCTTAAAGAAGTAGTTTAATGTATTTTCTACTGAAACTTCTTTCTTTAATTCGATTACAATACGCAATCCAGTTCTATCAGACTCATCACGAACTTCAATAATACCTTCTACTTGTCTATTAAATCGAATATCATCTAATTTACGAACTAATTCAGCCTTATTTACTTCATATGGAATTTCATCAATAACAATACGGTTCATATTTTTTTCTTCAACGATTTGAGTTTTACTACGTATTATTACTTTACCCTTACCATGCATAAAAGCATTGATAATTCCTTCTTTACCTTCAACAATTGCTCCAGTTGGAAAATCAGGACCTTTAATATGCTCTAATAAATCGTCTAAAGTACATTCTGGATATAAAATGCGGTGAATAGTAGCATCAATTACCTCATGAAGGTTATGTGGTGGAATATCAGTAGCATATCCAGCCGAAATACCAGTTGAACCATTTACCAGCAAATTTGGATAACTAGCTGGCAAAACTGTAGGTTCATATTCAGTATCATCAAAGTTTAAAGCATGTAAAACAGTATCCTTATCGATATCTTTTAGTAACTGTTCACTAATTGCAGAAAGTCTTGCCTCTGTATAACGCATTGCTGCTGCAGGATCATTATCGATTGATCCGTTATTTCCTTGCATATCAATTAACGGTGCGCGGTATTTCCAGTCTTGCGACATACGGACCATCGCATCATAAACCGAAATATCACCATGCGGATGATAATTACCAATTACTGTACCTACTGTTTTTGCAGATTTTCGATATGCCTTTGAAAAGACATTACCTTCTTTGTACATTGAATATAATATTCTTCTTTGTACTGGTTTAAGACCATCACGAACATCAGGAAGTGCACGATCTTGAATTATATATTTTGAATATTTCCCGAAACGATCTCCCATGATCGTATCTAAGGACATGATTATTTTTTTATCAGCCATAAATACCTCCTATTCAACAACGTATGTATCTTCCAAAGAGAATTTTACGTTTTCTTCAATCCACTCTCTTCTAGGTTCAACTTTATCACCCATTAATACGGATACTCGATGTTCAACTAATGCTGCATCTTCAATAGATACTTGAATTAATGTACGCGTTTCTGGATCCATTGTTGTTTCCCACAATTGATCTGCATTCATCTCACCAAGACCTTTATATCTTTGGATATAATATCCTTTACCTATTTTTTTCTTTGCTTCTTCTAATTCATAATCTTCCCAACAGTAAATAAGCTGTTCTTTTTTACCAACTTTTTTAGAAACCTTATATAGTGGTGGCAAGGCAATATAGACTTTACCAGCTTGAATAAGTTCACGCATATAACGATAGAAAAACGTTAATAGTAAAATTTGGATATGGGCACCATCAGTATCGGCATCAGTCATAATAATAATTTTATTATAGTTAACATCATTTTCATTAAAATCTGCACCAATACCGGCACCAATTGTGTTTATCATTGTAGCAATTTCTTCATTTTTTAAAATATCACTAAGCGCTGCTTTTTGAGTATTAATTACTTTACCACGTAATGGTAGTATTGCTTGGTATTTTCGATCACGACCTTGCTTTGCACTACCACCTGCTGAATCACCTTCGACAAGGTATAATTCATTTTTCTTTTTGTTTTTTGATTGTGCTGGTGCAAGTTTACCACTAAGGATACGCTCTTGTTTTGTTCCTTTTCCTTTTCTGGCATTTTCTCTTGCTTTTCTAGCTGCTTCACGTACTTGCGCCGCTTTAATCATCTTTTTAACTAAAGAATCAGCAATTGTTTTATTTTCTTCCAAATAAAATGATAATTTTTCATAAACAACACTATCAACAACATTTCTAGCCTCAGGCGTTCCTAACTTCGATTTTGTTTGACCTTCAAATTGTAAGTAATTTTCTGGTACTTTAAGTGAAATAATTGCCGACAATCCTTCACGAACATCATTACCTTCTAAGTTTTTGTCTTTATCTTTTAATAACCCATACTTACGAGCATACTCATTAAATGTTTTTGTCATTGCTGTTCTAAATCCAGTTTCATGAGTTCCACCATCACCGGTACGAACAAGGTTGACAAACGACATTGTTGTTTCATGATAACTTGCAGTAAATTGTAATGCTATTTCAACACCAATTTCATTATTTATACCTTCAATAGAGACGGTTTGATGAAGGGTATCCTTTTGAACATTAATATATTCAATAAATGCTTCTAAGCCATTTTCATATTGGAATGTTTCTGATTTACCGCTTCTTTCATCATGTATTTCAATACAAATCCCTTTTAATAAAAAAGCACTTTCCATTAAACGATCACGAATTGTTGAATATGTATACTCCGTTGTTGAAAATATATTAGCGTTTGGTAAAAAATGAATTGTAGTCCCAGTTTCTTTTGTCTTACCAATAATTTTTGCATCATGAATAATATTAGCACCGTCTTCAAATCGTTGTTGATATATTTCTCCATCACGATGAATAGTTACTTCTAACCATGATGAAAGAGCATTTACAACACTGGCACCTACACCATGTAGCCCTCCAGATGTTTTATATCCACCATCAGCTGAAAACTTACCACCAGCATGTAACACTGTTAAAATAACTTCGGGTGTTGGTTTATTTGATGCATGTATCCCTGTAGGCATTCCACGACCATGGTCAACTACCTTGATACTATTATCTTTACAAATATATACTTCTATTTTTGTACCGTAACCAGCAAGTGCTTCATCAATTGCGTTATCGACAATTTCCCAAACTAAGTGGTGTAATCCACGATAATCTGTAGATCCAATGTACATTCCTGGTCTTTTACGAACAGCTTCTAGCCCCTCAAGAATTTGAATATTTGTTTCGTTGTATGTATTGTTTGTTTTTGTCATTTCATTACCTCGCTTTAACTCTTTGATAATTATACATAAATTTGTTGTTTTTTTCAAAGGTTTGTTGCTTTTTTAAAATGTTACTATATAATGTGTTGTGGGTGATAAAATGATAGAAATAGGATTACTTATATTAAGTTATTTATATGGTTCGATACCATTTGCATTAGTTGTTGGTAAAGTATTTTACAAAACAGATGTTCGTAAACACGGATCTGGAAACTTAGGTGGGACAAATACTGGTCGAGTTTTAGGTAAAGGTGCTGGCGTCGCAGTTATTATCTTAGATGCATGTAAAGCAACAGTTGTTATGCTTGTGTCACATTTAATACTATTAGGAACAGGGAATAATGTAGATATGCAATACTTTTGTGCTTTAGCTTGCGTAATTGGACATTGTTATCCAATATTTGCTGGATTCAAAGGAGGTAAAGCTGTTTCAACAGCTATAGGTTACTTCTTTTGTGTTAGCGTGCTTGGATCAGTCTTAGCATTATGTGTTTTCTTTATTATCTTAAAGTTAACAAAATATGTATCACTAGCCTCAGTACTTTCTTCATCATCAGTATTGTTATTTTTACCAGTATTTAATCTTCCATTATTTGGAAACATTGCAACAGCAGCAATTATATTATTAATGGTATATCGACATAGAGAAAATTTAAAACGAGTAAAAAATAAAACAGAATCAAAAATTTCATGGATGTAAACAAGTGATATCACTTGTTTTTCTATACAAAAAATAGGTCAATTAAGACCTATTTTTTATTTTGAATAAACAAACAACTATTTATATTGTGAATTGATATTATTCATTATTTTACGAATTTGTGTTTCGTTTGGTTTTCTACCCATTTCCATAAACATTGCACGAATCATTTTTTCATTGATTGGTGGATTTTGACGTAATTGTTTTTTGAACATATAACGAGAAATAAAGAATCCCGCGATTAATCCAATTACAATACCGATGACTACCCATAATATTTCCATCTTATTACTAACCTCCTATTTTTGCGTTAAAAATATTATAACACATTAATATTATAATTTGTATTTTTTTTATATAATAATCTACTGTATAATTTCCTCAATAATTGATATAGCTATGTCAATATGTTCTTTTTCAATAACAAGAGGTGGTAACATACGAATCACATTTGGACCTGCAGTTACTACAATCAACCCTTTTTCTTGGGCTTTTTTTACATATTCACCTACTGGATGATCAAAAACAATTCCTTGCATTAATCCAAAACCACGACGTTCAGTTATAAAAGCGTATTTTTCAACAAGCAAATCTAATTTCTCTTTAAAATAATCTCCAACAATTTCTACATGTTTATTAAGATCTGTTTCTTTTGCTATTTCAAGAACAGCTTTAATAGCTGCACCAGCTAAAGGATTACCGCCATACGTAGTTCCGTGATCTCCAGGTTGGAGCGCACTACCAACTTTTTGATTTGCAACAAATGCTCCGACTGGAA
Organism: uncultured Erysipelotrichales bacterium; assembly: GCA_964369175.1. Taxonomy (GTDB): domain Bacteria; phylum Bacillota_I; class Bacilli_A; order Erysipelotrichales; family Coprobacillaceae; genus Tannockella. The sequence goes on from CAYJEM010000001.1 coordinate 74,655, forward strand.
AACCAGAACCTATTCCTTTTGCAAGACAAACAATGTCAGGTTTAATATTAGCATGTTGATATGCCATCCATTTCCCAGTTCTAGCCATACCAGTTTGTACTTCATCAATAATAAAAACTATATCATGTTCATCACAAAGTAAACGTAATCCAGTTAAAAATTCATTAGTACATGTTGTAAGTCCACCTTCACCTTGAATAACTTCAACAATAATTGCACCAGTTTTACTAGTAATTAATTGTTTAACACTATCTAGATCATTAATTGTTGCATGTTTAACACCTCCAATTAATGGGCCAAAAGCTTTTTGGTAATTAACATTTCCAGTTAGACGAACAGATCCTGTTGAACGACCATGAAATGAACGATTTAAAGCAATAATTTCACTATCTGCTTTACCATTTTTTAAATAATAATATTTTCTAGCAAGTTTTAAAGCACCTTCAGTTGCTTCAGTTCCTGAATTACATAAAAATGTTTTGTCTAAACCAGTAATTTCTTTTAATAATTCAGCCGCTTCAATTGCACTTACAGAATTAAAATAATTTGAAATATGCATAACTTTTTGCATTTGTTCATTTAATGCTTCTAGGTATTTTTTATTACCATATCCTAGAGCATTAACGCCTATACCAGAATAAAAATCTAAGTATTTCTTATCATTTACATCATATAAATACACACCTTTACCATGATCAACAGTAATATCATAGCGACCATATGCACTCATAAATGCATCTTGACTTCTTGTAAAATATGTCATTACAACTCCCCCAATTCTATATTTTTTGCTAATGCATAAAAAACATTAACCCCAGTTTCTAAAACTTTTTCATCAAAATTGAATGTTTCAGTATGTAGACCACTAGTATATATTTTAGACCTAGTTCCTAGAAAGAAGAATATTCCCGGAACTGCCTTTTGATAATATGAAAAATCTTCTGAAAGCATAAAGGGTTCTTCGATTTCTTCGAAATTATCTATTTTCATGCTCTTTAGTTGCTTAAACAATCCTTTATCATTAATTACTGGAGGGTACATTGGTGGACAACTAAATTTAATTTCACAATCATATGTTTCTTCCATATTTTTAACAATAGATTGCATTTTAGAAGTAATAAAAGTAAAAGTATCCTCACTAAATGTACGTAATGTTCCAGCAATTTCCACTGTATCAGCAACAATATTTCGAGCACTACCACCATTGATTTTACCTATATGAAGAACACACGGATCAAAAGCAGATACTTGTCTTGATATAATTGACTGAAATTGAGTAATTAACTCACTAGCTATTATAATGCTATCTACACCTTGATGGTATAAACCGGCATGAGCAGTTTTTCCATGGATTATTATATCAATTTCACCATTTTGAGCCATTAAGGCTCCAGGTTTACACGCGATTACACCTTCATCATAGAATGGCATTAAATGCATTCCAAATATCGCTTTAACATTATATTTATCTAATATTCCATTTTCGACAATTAATCTAGCTCCACCAGGTGATTCTTCTGCAGGTTGAAATAATAGTAAAATGTTATGTTCAAACTCTTCGTTACATTCTTTTATTTTCTTTGCAAGCCCAAGTAATGTTGCCATGTGGCCATCATGACCACATGCATGCATGTAGCCTTGATGAGTTGAAGAAAATGAACATTTATTTTTTTCAGTAATTTCTAAAGCATCAATATCACTGCGAAACGCAATTGTAGATTCTTTATTTAAATCAATATATACGTAAGCTCCAGTATCAAGTAACTTTTGTGGATTATATCCCATTAACTGTAACTCATGCATTAAATATGCTGTGGTAATGTGCTCAACCAAACCTAATTCTGGTATTTTATGAAGATCTTGTCTCCACTTTTTTAGTTCTTGATACATAGTTACCTCCTATAGTTTACGTAAGTCATCCATTAACTGTGTTTTATCTTCTGTTTGTTGATCTTTTTGATCTTTTACAATACGTGCCGGATTTCCAACGACTACCGCTCCAGCAGGTACATCTTGAGTAACGATTGATCCAGCACCAACTACTGCACCTTTACCAATACGAACACCTTCAATAACTACTGCATTTGCACCAATTACAACATCATCTTCAACAATTACTGGCGTTGCACTAGGGGGTTCAATAACTCCTGCTAAAACCGCACCAGCTCCGATGTGACAACGTGCCCCAACAGTTGCGCGACCTCCCATAATTACACCCATATCAATCATAGTACCTTCACCAATGCTAGCACCAATATTAATTACTGCCCCCATCATGATAACAGCATTATCACCGATAAATACTTGATCACGAATAAATGTTCCAGGTTCAATTCTTGCATTAATCTTAGTTGTATCTAATAGTGGAATAGCACTATTGCGACGGTCATATTCGATATGACTTTCAGTAATGTTTGCTTTATTTGATTCAAGGTATGCCTCAACATCTTGAATATCACCAATTAAAACACGACTTGTATCTGTTCCAAATACGCTACATTTACCAACTTCTGGCAAATTACTTCCATTTACATATACTTTTACAGGAGTTTTTTTAGTAGCTTCTCCTATATATTTAATTATTTCCATTGCATCTTGTAACATTCTTTTTACTTGCTACTACTACTAGTAGCGTCCCCTTTTATTTATATTTTAATTACCCCTTCAAAAACAGAAGTTGCCGGCCCGGTCATAAATACATTATCACCACGATACCCAATTGTTAAATCACCACCAAGTAAGCTTACTACAACATTATCATCAGTATAGCCAAGTTTATGTGATGCGACCATGACAGCACATGCCCCTGTTCCACACGCTAAGGTTTCACCAGAACCACGCTCCCAAACACGCATTTTAACATGATTTCGATCAATAATTTGTACAAATTCAGTATTTACAGATTCACGAAACATTGGATGATGTTCAAATAATGGACCAATTTTTTCTATATCAAAATCCAAACTATCAACAAATGTGACAACATGAGGATTACCCATTGAAATAGCTGTTAAATTATATACAATATCACCAATTTTAATTGGTTGATTGATCATTGTTTTGTCATCATATTCACATGGTATTTTTGTACAGTCAAATTCAGGTTTTTGCATATCTACTGTTGCTCCAACAACTTCATCACTGTCAAATAGTAATTCAACTACACGTAAACCTGCTTTTGTTTCAACATTTATTACTTTTTTTGTAGTTAAACCTTTATCATAACAAAATTTTGCAAAACAACGAACACCATTACCACACATCATTGCTTCGCTACCATCAGCATTAAACATTCTCATTTTAAAGTCATATATTTCTGATTTTAAAATAACAATAATACCATCACTTCCAATTCCTATGTGGCGATTACTAATGCGTTTAATAAATTCTTTGTCTAATGGAATATTTTGGTTTATACCATCAAAATAGACATAGTCATTTCCAATTCCTTCCATTTTTGTAAATTTTAATTTCATAATAAGCTCCTTTAGATTGATAAGATTTTACCAAATTACGAATTTATTTTCAATCTTTTACAACTAAAAATAAAAGTATAGCATATACTATTATATGAAAAGAATACTTCGAAAAGCAAACAGAACTTTAACTTCTGTTGTCTTGTTCATACTTATATTAATATTAGTATATTATGTATAAAGAACTCGCTAAGAGTTCTTTATTTGTTATCAATAACTGTACCAACACCACTAGCAGTAAATATCTCAATTAAGATACTATGTTCTAAGCGCCCATCTAAAATATGCACTCGTCCAACACCGTTTGCTACTGCATCTAAACAGTTTCTAATTTTTGGAATCATTCCACCTGTAATAATTTCTTTTTCTAACAAGTCTTTTGCAATAGATGGTGTAATCGATGTGATTAATGATTCAGGATCATTTTGATCTGCTAGAACACCTTCGATATCTGTTAGAAAGACTAATTTACTTGCTTTTACTTTTCTTGCAATAGCAGTTGCTACATCATCGGCATTAATGTTATAAGCATGATATTTTTCATCTAATCCAATTGTTGATACAACCGGCGTATATCCTTTGTCTAAAAGTATATGTAATAATGAATCATCGACATCTACAATTTCACCTACATAACCTATATCGTCACCCTTAGGCTTACTTTTAGTTACTGTAATCATGTTACCATCTTTACCAGAAAGTCCAACTGCATGAGTTCCAATTTGTTCCATTTGGGCAACTAGTCCTTTATTTACCTTACCTGATAAAACCATTTCTGCAACCTCTAGTGTTTCTTTATCAGTAACACGTAATCCATTTTTGAAATTTGCTTTAATATTTACTTTTTCTAGCCATGTGTTGATATCTTTACCTCCACCATGAACAATAATCGGGCGCATTCCAATTGATTTTAATACTGCTATATCTTTTAATACACTATGTTTTATAACTTCGTTTGTCATTGCACTTCCACCATATTTGATAACTACAATATCACCATGAAATTCATGGATATATGTAAGTGCATCTACTAATACTTGGGCTTTTGTTATCTCTTTAGAATACATTACGAACGATAATCCGCGTTGATTTTAATATAGTCATATGTTAAGTCACAACCCCAAGCTGTTGCTCCATAACCTCCACATGCAATATCAATGATTGCTTTTACATGTTTTCCTGACAAGATTTTTGTTGCTGATTCTTCACTGTAGTTTAGTGCCATGCCACCTTCAACAATCTGAATATTTCCATGTTCACTTTCTAAATGTAATGTGACATTATTTGGATCAAACTGTACTGTTGAATAACCCATAGCACATAAAATACGTCCCCAATTTGCATCATTCCCATACACTGCGGTTTTTACAAGTGGTGAAGTCACGACACTTTTTGCCATTACCCTTGCATCTTCAAGACTACTTGCACTGTGTACTTGTACTTCTAATAGTTTTGTTGCACCTTCTCCATCTTCAGCAATTTTTTTAGCTAAGAATTCGTTAACGTAGTTAAGTGCTTCTATAAACTTAATATAATCTTCATTTTCACTTTCAATTATTGGATTTTTCGCTTCTCCATTAGCCATCATTAATACAGTATCATTCGTTGAAGTATCACGGTCTACTGAAATCATATTAAATGATGTATCAACTGTCTTTAATAATGCTTTTTTTAATAAACTTTGTTCAATTTGTAAATCAGTTGTAATAAAACCTAGCATTGTTGCCATATTTGGATGAATCATTCCAGAACCTTTACAGCACCCACCAATTGTTACTGCTTTACCAGCAATTTCAATTTCTACAGCAATATGTTTAGGAGCTGTATCTGTTGTTAAAATCGCATTTGCAACTTCAACTCCTGCATCACTACTATCACTAAGCAAATCAACTACTTTTTTTACGCCTTTGTCAAAACACTCCATTGGTAACTGTTTACCAATTACTCCTGTCGAACAAATTAATACTTCATTTGATTTAATATTTAATGCCGCTCCTACAATATCTGCAAATTTTTGATTATTTTGAACCCCTAAATCTCCAGTACATGCGTTTGCAACTCCACTATTTATCGCAATTGCACGTGCTGTTTGATAATTATCAACTATGTGTTGATCATATGTTACCGGTGCTGCTTTTACAACATTTGTTGTAAAAGTACCAGCAATTGTAGCATCAACCTTACTATAAATTATTGCTAAATCCTTATTTGCTTTTTTTATACCTATATTATCACCAGCTCCATAAAAACCTAATGGAGAAGTAATACTACCATCCTTAATTATCTTCATGCTTTCTCCTTCTATAACACTGTTGGTATTAAATGCAGTCCCATTGTTTCTTCAATACCAAAAGTAATATTCATATTTTGAACAGCTTGTCCTGCTGCTCCTTTTACTAGATTATCTAAACAACTTAAGACTATGATTCGATTTGTACGTTTATCAATAACATAGTTAATATCTAAATAATTACTTGCTCTTACATTACGTGTTTCTGGTAAGATATTATCTTTTAAAACACGGATAAAAGGTTCATTTTGATACATCATAAATGCTTCGTTGATTTTCGCCACGTCAACACCTGGAAGTAACGTAGCATAACTAGTTGTAATAATTCCTCGATTCATTGGTACAAGATGTGGTGTAAAATTGATGACAATATCATCATTTGAAACATTTGATAACTGTTCTTCAATTTCTGGGGTATGACGATGCGTTGCCACACCATAAGCTTTAATTGATTCATTTACCTCACAATATAAAGAATCAACTTTTGCACCTCGACCAGCACCACTCACACCACTTTTACCATCCACGATAATTGTGCTTGTATCTATTAATCCAGCTTTAACTAAAGGATACAATGCTGTAATAGCACATGTTGTATAACATCCCGGATTCGCGATTAGACGAGCTGCTTTAATACTGTCACGATTTATTTCACATAAACCATATGTTGCATATTTTACCAAATCATGAGTTGGATGTTCGATTCCATACCAACTTTCATAAACGTCCTTTGAAGTTAAGCGATAATCAGCACTCAAGTCAATCACTTTTACTTTTTGTAATATCTTTTCATTAATTTTGTTTGCACAAACACCTTGTGGTGTTGCAAAAAATACAACATCAATATCATCAATATACTTTTCTAAATCTTCTTCAACACACTCTTGATCGATTATTGAAAAATAATTTTTATAAATCTCACTATACTCCATCCCCTGATAGCTTCTTGATGAAACCCATTTAATTTTAACTTCTTTGTGATTTAACAAAATACGAATTAATTCGCATCCCCCATAACCAGTTGCTCCAAATATACCTACATTAATCATTGTTCACCCTCCTAAATATAATAAAAAAACGCCTCTTTAAAAGAGACGAAAAATTTCCGCGGTGCCACTCTAGTTGATACAGTATTTATACCATATCCTCTCAAATCGATAAGGGCGATAACCCAGAAGTGATACTAGTTTCCCACTTCCCTTTCCTAAATGCGCTTCCTATATGTATAAGTGCTAACCTTTCACCATCATTAGCTCGCTTTGACTGACAACACATAGTACTCTTTTAGTCACTAAGTTTATTAAATTGTATATATACACAATTGTATTGTCAATAGTATTTTATGATTTTTAACAAAATTATCAATAATTTTACGATTATGTAAATAAATATTAATCATTATGTATTGATTTTATCAATCTAATACTATATTATATTACTAATTTATAAAAATGGAGGGTATTGAAATGAAGGAAAAAGTAATTTTAGCCTACTCTGGTGGCTTAGATACGACTACGATTATCCCATGGTTACAAGAAAATTACGACTATGAAGTTGTATGTTGTTGTATAGATGTTGGACAAAATGAAGAATTAGACGGTTTAGAAGAGCGTGCTAAATTATCAGGATCAAAAAAATTATATATTGAAGATGTAGTAGATGAATATGTTGATGAGTATATCATTCCAACAATTCAAGCAGACGCTGTATATGAATACAAATACTTATTAGGAACTGCAACTGCTCGTCCATTAATCGCAAAAATTTTAGTTGATATAGCTAGAAAAGAAAATGCAACTGCTATATGCCACGGGGCTACTGGTAAAGGAAATGATCAAATTCGTTTTGAACTTGGGATCAAAGCACTAGCACCTGATTTAAAAATTATTGCACCTTGGAGAGACCCTAAATGGGAAATTAGTTCACGTGAAGATGCAATGGATTATTGTAGCAACCATGGTATTGATTTACCATTTGATGTATCTACTTCATATTCAAGAGATAGAAATATTTGGCATATTTCACACGAGGGTTTAGAATTAGAAGAACCTGAAAACGCGCCTGATTATGATCATGTGTTAGTTTTATCAAAAACACCAAACAATGCACCAGATAAAGCATTACAGTTAGAAATCGAATGGGAAAAAGGTGCACCAATTGCTTTAAATGGTGAAAAAATGTCTGCTCGTGTAATTTTAGAAAAACTAAATGAATATGGTGGCGAACATGGTATTGGAATTATTGATATCGTTGAAAACCGTGTTGTTGGTATGAAGTCACGTGGTGTTTATGAAACACCTGGTGGAACAATTTTAATGGAAGCTCATCGTCAATTAGAAGAACTAGTATTAGATAGAGAAACATTAAAATATAAACGACAAATTTCAATTGAATTTGCTGACTTAGTATATGGTGGAAAATGGTTTTCCCCATTACGTGAAGCATTAAGTGCCTTTGTTACAAAAACACAAGAACATGTTACTGGAGTAACAAAATTTAGATTATACAAAGGTAATATTATTAAAGAAGGAACACTATCACCATATACATTATATGATGAAGATATCGCAAGTTTTACAACTGGTGATTTATATGACCATAAAGATGCTGATGGATTTATTACATTATATGGTTTATCTACAAAAGTTCGTGCATTAAAAGTTAACAATAAATAATACAATAACACCCTTCTTGGGTGTTATTACTACTAATAAAGGAGAAAATTATGAAACTTTGGGGTGGAAGATTTACAAAACCAACAAATGAATTAGTTCATGAATTCAATGCTTCAATTACGTATGATCAGCGATTTTATAAATTCGATATAGAAGGAAGTATTGCTCATGTACAAATGCTTGCAAAACAACAAATTGTATCTAACGATGAAGGAAAACAAATTATTGATGGCCTTCAAGGGATATTAAAAGATATTGAAGATAGTACCCTATCTATTGACACAACTTATGAAGATATTCATAGTTTCGTAGAAGCAACACTAATTAAACGTATTGGTGATGTTGGAAAGAAATTACATACTGGTCGTAGTCGTAATGACCAAGTTGCACTAGATATGCGTTTATACACACGTCATGAAATTATTACAATGAGCACAATTATTAAAGAATTGCTAGAAGTAATTCATGAAATAATGAAATCGAATCTTGATACATATATGCCAGGATTTACTCACCTGCAAAAAGCACAACCAGTAACTTTAGCTCATCATATGGGAGCTTATTTTGAAATGTTTAAAAGAGACCATTCTAGATTACTAGACATTTATAAGCGTATGAATGTATGTCCGCTAGGAAGTGGTGCTATGGCTGGTACTACGTATCCTTTAGACCGTGACTATACTGCTTCATTACTAGCGTTTGATGGTCCTTGCTTAAATAGTATGGACGGTGTAAGTGATCGTGATTACTTAGTTGAATTATTATCGGCTATGTCAACTATGATGATGCACTTATCTAGACTAAGTGAAGAAATTATTATTTGGAACAGTGATGAGTATAAATTTGTTGATTTAGATGATACTTTTGCAACTGGAAGTTCAATTATGCCACAAAAGAAAAACCCTGATATTGCTGAATTGATTCGTGGTAAAACTGGTAGAGTGTATGGTTCTTTAATAGGTTTACTTACTACAATGAAAGCTTTACCACTTGCATATAATAAAGATATGCAAGAAGATAAAGAAGGATTTTTTGATGCACTAGATACTACAAAATCATGTTTACAATTAATGAAAGATATGTTAAATACAATTACTTTCAATGCTACTGTTATGGAAAAAAGTGCCCTTCGTGGTTATTCAAATGCTACAGATGCTGCTGATTATTTAGTAAATAATGGTGTCGCTTTCCGTGATGCTCATGAAATTATCGGTCGTTTAGTATTATTTGCAATCGATAATGGATGTAATATTGAGGATTTATCAATTACTCAATTACAAAGTATTTCACCTGTATTTAAAGATGATATTTATGAAGCGATTTCTCTTGATACTTGTGTAAACAAAAGAGTAACAATGGGAGCACCAGGAAAAACAGCAATGCAAGAAGTTATAAAAATACATAAAGAATTATTAGAAAGTTTATAGAACAAAACCACATCATATTATTGATGTGGTTTTCCTTTTATTGTTTTAAATATTCTTCTCGAGTAATTGCATATAAGCAATCATCAATAACTTCACCATTATCTAAACGCAGTGCATTTACTAATGTTCCTTCTAGTCTAAATGACAGTTTCTCCAATAAATTCCTTGAAGAAATATTATGACTAAACACTCTTGCACTAATTACCTCGCATTGTTCATCAATAAATAAAAATTGTAAAAATTTTTTCAAAGCTTCGTGCATATATCCCTTTCTTGCATATTCTTTACCTACGTAATAGCTAATTGAAATACTATTTATTCGATATCGAAAATAATCAACAGTTCCATCAACTTCGCCAATAAGTTTATTTGTTTCTTTATCAATTAAAAAATAACAATACTTTTTCTTTAGAAGACGATCAATTTCATCTTTTACATCACTTTGAGATACTGGTGGCATAGGATTAAAGTCTAAAAAGAATCGATGATTTCTTAATTTTATATATTCCTCTAAATAATCTAATGTTGGTCTTATAAATACTAATCTTTTTGTTTCCATACAATTCTCCTAACTTAAATAATTATACATGAAAAAAAGCTACAATTGTAGCTTTATTTCATAGTTGCAACAAGCACTGCTTTAATTGAATGCATTCTATTTTCTGCTTCATCAAAAACTACTGATTGTTTACTTTCAAACACTTCATCTTCAACTTCACGAATATCTAGACCTAAACGTTCTTGCATATCTTTAGCTACCTCAGTTTCAAAATCATGATAAGCTGGTAAACAGTGCATAAATATACAACTTGGATTATTTGTACGCGCCATAACTTCTCTAGTAACTTTATATGGCGTTAATGCCTCTACACGTGCTGGATATAATGATTCATCTTCACCCATTGATACCCAAATATCAGTATAAATTGCATCAGCACCCTCAACATCATTTATATCATGACTAATTGTAATATTTGCACCTGATTTTTTACTAAGTGTTGCTACAGTTTCTAAAACAACTGGGTCTACTGTGATTGATTTAGGTCCAATTGCAACCATTGTCATTCCCATAATAGCAGCACCATACATTAATGCATATAGTACATTATCACTTAAATCACCCAAAAAAACTAACTTAGAATCTTCAAGTGGCTTATTTGTATGTTCTTCAATAGTCATAAAGTCAGCTAGAACCTGTGTAGGATGATCAACATCTGTTAATCCGTTGTATACAGGTACATTTGAATACTTAGCTAATTGTTCTACTATTTCTTGGCTAAAACCACGATATTCAATAGCATCGTACATTCTCCCAAGTACTCTTGCACTATCAGCTAGTGATTCTTTTTTATTCATTTGTGAGTTAGTTAAAAATGTAACACATGCCCCTTGATCAAAAGCAGCTACTTCAAAAGCACAACGTGTTCTTGTTGATGGTTTATCAAATAACAATACAATATTTTTACCAAGTAAACGTTGGTTTAAAATCCCCTCTTGTTTTTCTTTCTTTAATTGATGTCCTAAATCTAATAAGTAACGAACTTCTTCCTTTGAATAATCAACTAATGTAAGTAAACTTCTATCTTTTAAATTCATAACTTCCCCTCCTAGTAAATTTTTATTATTTTACCAAAAATAATGCATATTTACAATATAATTATTTATTCTAACTAGAAATAAGGGATATAAAATCCGAAGAATGTTGCAATAATATTTCGTTAAAAATATTTTCGCTACTACGTGATTCGATTGTTATCATATATTCATCAATTACGCAAGTACTACAATCTCCTGTTAGTTCATTAATAATTGTATGTATATTATCATTGTATTGATAATCACTACGACTTAATAGCGTCTCCCTAATTATAGAGTTAAACTCTTTTACATGTAAAAACGTATGTTCGAGTTGACTTGTAAAAAAATAATTTGATTGTTGTAAGTTGTCAAATGTATGTAAAAGTGATTTATATGTATTAAAAAACCCTTTTATATGTTTATGTGGTCTGTATAGTGTATACTTCATAACTTATCCTCCTATATACATAGTAACAACAATAACGTAAAAATAATGTCAAAAAAAAGATCTACTAATGTAAATCTTGATTTTCTTTTTCATCTTTTAATTTTTGAGGGGTAACGTCATTACCTTCACTATCGACAACTTTAATCGTTTTTAGCTGACTTTTAAAACCAGCACGGAACTGTTCAAGATATTGTTGTCTAAGTGCTACTTGCTCATCAACCTCTTCTTGAGTTAGTGTTCCCTCTTTTTTCTTTTTAGCAAGTTCATTTATACGAGCTATTAATTTTTCATCGATTTGTGCCATACGATTCCTCCTATTAAATACGCTAGAGAGTTTTAGATTATCCCTGATTAGTTCAGGTGGGTATCTTTAAACAAATTTTAGGATCCCTACTCTAAGGCAGGTCTTCAACACCATTTATTTAGATCAGATTCCCTTATCTAAAATGTGGAAATTTAATACCCCCTAGCATCTATAAGTATAGCATAGAAGATTATATTTACAACTATAATGTATTGCTTTTTTATTACAATTTTCTATCCTCAGTGCTATATTATAATTATTTTTTATGATAGTGCAAAAAGACAATATATGTCTTTTTACACATGTATATATGTTGAGTCGATATTATGTATTGCATTTGGTAAATTATCCAAAGAAGTAATAACAGCAATGTTTCCAGTATTTTTAGCAAACTTAATGGCTGCTTCAACTTTTGGAAGCATACTGCCTGGTGCAAAATGACCTTCTTCTATAAATGACTGTGCTTGTTCAACAGTTACTTCATGTAATTTCATTGCATTTGGAGTATTATAATTTAATTGAACTTGCTTAACATTTGTAAGAATAAAGTACTTATCAGCTTTAATATTTTCTGCTATTAATTCTGAAGCTAAATCTTTATCAATTACACCACTAGCAATTTTAGTTAGGTTATCTTCAAAGATTGGTATACCACCCCCACCACCGGCAATAACAATGTGATTATTTTCAATTAAATCAATAATTGTCTCAATTTCTACAATTTTAATTGGACTTGGACTAGCAACAAGACGACGATATCCTCTACCAGAATCCTCAGCATAATGATCACCTGTTTTCCCTTCTAAATCAAGGGCCTGCTCTTTGGTGTAAAATGGTCCAACTGGTTTAGTCGGGTTTAAAAATGATGGATCATCTTTATCTACAACTACTTGCGTTATTAATGAAGCTACTTTTTTATCAATGTTTTCTCTATGCAACCTTTCTCTAAGCAGTGCTTCGATATGAAATCCAATATATCCCTGTGACATAGCAGTACATTCAGGAAGTGGCATTGTTGGAATACCATCTTTATGACTATATTCAAATGCCAAATTAATCATACCTACCTGTGGTCCATTACCATGGGCAATAATAATTTGATGTCCTTCTTTAACTAAGGGGATAATGTTCTCAATAGCATCTTTTAACAATGCTTGTTGTTCACTTGGGTTATTTCCAAGTGCATTACCACCTAATGCGATTACAACTCTCATACTGTTCCTCATTTCTATTATAAAATTAATGTAGCAATTGTAAGTATAATAATGTTTACAACTGCAATAGTTAATACTACTTTAATTGCAAAGCGAGCCCACGTTGTATATTCTACCTTAGCCAGAGCTAAACCACCCATAATTGCTCCACAAGTTGGCGTAATTAAGTTTACCAAACCATTAGCAGCTACAAATGTCATAACTGTAGCTTCGACACTATAGCCAACATTCATTGCGAGTGGCCCCATAATTGGTGTAGACAACGAAGCTAGACCTGATGATGAAGGGACTAATATTGATACCCCAACATGTAATAAGTAGTTTAATGGTGTAAATATAATTGCAGAAAGGCCATTCAATGACTGAGCCGCATTAATAATAATATAGTCACTTAATGATGTTTCAACCATTAATACACTTGCACCTCTAGCAATCGCAATAATTAGGATTACTGAAACCATATCAGCAGCACCTTCAATAAACGTACTTACTATTTTACTTTCTGGTATGCGGTTTACAACTGCAATAATAATCCCACAAATTAAGAACCATAATGCTGCATCTCCAAACCACCACGCACCAAAAGGTTGTCCTGTTAGCCATGCAGTATAATTATCAAAAATAGTAATTCCAAATTCACCCCATGGAATAAACCCAACAATCATAACGATAAATGCTACTGTAAATAAAATTAGTGTAATTGATTGTTTGCTTGATAATTTTGCATCACTAAGTGATTCATTTTTAGAAAAAGAATTATTCATATCTTCTTGTTCTTGTAATGATAAAAATGTTGATCCCTTATCTTTTAATACTTTTCTAGCATATTGCATTACAAAAAATATTGAAATTAATAATGTTGATAGCCATAGTACAAGACCAATTAAAATAATTGTCCCTTGATTTACAACAATATCTTCTGGTAATGATGAAATCGCTGCACCTACAGCAAATGGGTTTACAGTAGAACCAAGTACCCCAGATCCTGCACCAAGTAATACAATACTTGAAGCAACTAGCGTATCCATTCCGGCTGCTACCATTGTTACTGCTAAGATTGCATAGAATACAACAGACTCTTCTAACATTCCATATGTTGTTCCACCAACTGAGAAGATAAACATTAGAATAGGTATAAGATATATCTCATTTCCTTTAAGTTTTTTAATTAATACTTTAATCCCATTTTCAAATGCCCCTGTACCATTAACGATAGCTAGAAAACCACCTAGTACAAGAATGAATATTGATACATCAATTGCATCCATAAACCCATTAATTGGGGACATTAATATTGTTGATAAACTAGCCGCAACTACCCCAGTACCGGGGATTACAGTTTCTACACCATCTACCATTTCAAATTGTGCTTGTGGTAAAAAATGTGTTGCAATCCCTAGTACTACGATTATTATGAATATGATTGAAAATGAGGATAACATTCGTTTATTTTTTTTCATATTGACCTCCTGTTATTTTATAAATAACTTTCTATTCATCTTTTAATGTAGCATATATAACTGCTTTTATTGTATGAAGTCTATTTTCTGCTTCATCAAATACTTTTGATTGTTTACTACTAAATACTTCATCAGTAACTTCCATTGCAGTAATGTTAAATTTTTCACCAATTTCCTTACCAATTTTTGTGTTTGTGTCATGAAATGACGGTAAGCAATGTAAGAATATTGCATTTTCATTAGCATTTTCCATTAACTTTGTAGTTACTTGATAAGGCATTAACAAATCAATTCTTTCTTTCCATACTTCATCTGGTTCACCCATTGATACCCAAACATCAGTACAAATAACATCAGCATTTAATGTACCAGCCATAACATCTTCACTACATGTAATTGTTGCTCCAGTTTCTTTGGCAACTTCATTACATACATCAATTAATTCTTGGCTTGGCCATAATTCTTTAGGTGCACAAGTTGTAAAGTGGATACCTAATTTTGCACAAATAACCATATATGAGTTACCCATATTATTTCTAGCATCACCAATAAATGTTAAACGAAGTCCTTTTAGTTCATCAAAATTCTCTTTTACTGTAAGAATGTCTGCCAACATTTGTGTAGGATGAAATTCATCAGTTAATCCGTTCCATACTGGTACAGTTGCATGTTTTGCAAGTTCTTCAACAATACTTTGTCCATATCCACGATATTCAATACCATCATACATTCTTGATAGTACTTCAGCCGTATCTGCAACGCTTTCTTTTTTTCCTATTTGTGAACCTGTAGGACCTAGGTAAGTAACCCCCATCCCAAGATCATATCCTGCTACCTCAAATGCACAACGAGTACGTGTTGAATCTTTTTCAAATATTAAAGCTATGTTTTTACCTGATAAATAACGATGTTCAATACCGTTTGCCTTTTTATGTTTTAAATCTGCAGATAAATCAAGCAAATAATTAATTTCCTCAGTAGTAAAATCTAAAATTTTCAAAAAATGTCTTCCTATTAAGTTCATATTATAGTTCCTCTCTAATTAATGGCATTGACATACAACGTGGTCCTCCGCGACCTCTAGATAGTTCTCCACTATTTATTTCAATAACTTCGATACCATGACTTCTTAATAATTCATTTGTTTCATTATTTCGGTCATATACAATAACAACTCCTGGTGCAATACATAATGTATTAGAACCATCATTCCACTGTTCTCTTTGACTTCCAATCACATCGCCTCCAGCACACGGAATTAGAGTGATTTTTTTACCTAAATATTTTTCTAAAATATGTTCTAAAGAGTCTGAAAGCTTTTCTACATGTAGTTCATGACCTTTAGCATAGTTTTTTGATTTCGTTATTTCGTATACTTGTAATGTTTCCATAATACCAGGATGATATGTAAATTTATCAAAGTCAATTTGCGTAAAGACTGTATCTAGATGCATAAATGCTCGTGATTCTGGAATATTGATAGCTACCACTGTAGTAATTTCACTATCGTTTTTAGAAAATATATTTCTAGCAAGGTCATCAATTGCTTCAGCAGTTGTACGCTGTGATATCCCCACTGCAACTACATGTTTATTTATGTTTAAGATATCTCCACCCTCAATACTAAAATCATTATATCGGTTATAATATTTTGTTACTTTATTATCAAAATCAGGGTGATATGTAAAAACATACTCGGCATAAATTGTTTCCCGATTTCTTGTGACAGAATACATTTTATTTAATGATATCCCTGTTCCAATACTTGCAAAGTTATCTCTTGTAAAATATAAATTTGGCATTGGATCAGTCAAAAAAGTTCCCGGTTCACGAATAATATCTATTAATGTTTTTTCTTTTCCTACGTCATCATACTCTATTTCATCAACAGTAACTCCTTGCATCGTTTTTAATACTAATTCTTTATTATCTGTATACTTTCCAAAAAAATCCTTAAGATGATTTGTGTACTTTTCAGTACGAATACCTGCCTCAAGTATGAATTGTGAGATAAATCTTTCATATATATCTGGGTGAAGATCTAATACTTCTGCCATTAAATCTTCAAGATATACGACTTCAATTCCACGATCTTTCATTACTTGTGCAAATTGATCATGTTCTTTTATCGCATTTGGTAAATATGGAATATCATCGAATAATAATCGATCGAGTGCTCCTGGTGTTAAATTTAACAACTCCTTACCTGGTCTATGAAGCAACACTTTTTTTAACGGTGCTACCTCACTTTTAACGTTAATTATCATAAATTAACCCTCCTTCATTTCTATTTAAAAAAGAGCATTTGACCATATATAGCTCTTTTAAACCAATTTAAAAACGTTAAAAACACTGCTCTTCTCTTACTCTTTTTTACTCTCTCCTCTTACAACTTAACGTATATTGTATTTATAGTCAAACAATATACATAGTAAAATACACTAATCAAGTAGGAATAAAAAATGGCTATTTTACACTATTTTTCAATAAATTGCACGCGATATAATAAATATTGTATTAAAATAAATACATATATGTGTATATAAAAAAGTATCCTAATGAATAGAATACTTAAAATAGATATTATTTTTTTACAATACATACAGACATATACTCAGTTGTGAAGTATGGTAGTATTTGATAAATGTCATCTACTGTAATACTTGCAAACATATCAACAATATCAAAAGCCGATACCCCTTCAAAATAATATCTGCTATATATATTAGCAATACTCTCTGGGCTGTTAAACAAATTAATAAATAGTCCAATATTTTTTCTTTTTACACGTTCAAAGTGTTCAATATTAATTTTTAAGTCTTTACAACTTTCAACAAATTTAGTAATTGTATGTTCAATTTTTTCAATATCATCACTATCGCCTCCAATTTGGATAAAGGCATAATCGCGTTCTTGTGTGAAGTTGGCAGAAAACGTACTATTTATAATACCTTTTTCTAACCAATCATTGTATAAATCAGAACTCTTAGAAAATAACATATCAAACAATAGATTAAAAGCTAGTTCGCGTTTTAGACGAATATATGGATCACTAATATAGTCATGAACTTTTATCGATGCAATAATTTTTGGCATATCTACATCCATAATTAATTCATTTCTTTTTGTTGCCACTGGTTTTGGTTCAATTGTTTGTTTTCTAGCAATTGGCATTGCTTCTTTAAAGTTCTTATTTCTTTGATTTTCAATAATATGATCCATAGTTTCTTTAGGGTCAATATTCCCAACGATAAATAACATCATATTACTTGGATGATAAAATGTCTCATAGCACATTTCTAACATCTCTTTTGTAGTATTATTAACTGTTTCAACTGTTCCAGCAATATCTACTGCTACAGGATTTTTTTGATATAGATTTTCAATTGAGCCAAAGTAAACACGCCAATCAGGATCGTCATCATACATTTTAATTTCTTGTCCAATAATTCCTTTTTCTTTTTCAACACTTTCTTTAGTAAGATTCAATTCTTGAACAAAGTCTAGTAATAATGAGACACATTCTAGTTCATTAGATGTTGCAGTAAACTGATATGCTGTTCGACTAGAAGAAGTAAAAGCATTGGTACTTGCACCTAGATTTGCAAAAAGCTCTTGTGCATCACCATCTGGTGTATCAAACATTTTATGTTCTAAAAAATGAGCGATTCCATCTTCTACCTTTACATATTCATGCCCGCCTAATGGTACAAAAGTTGTATCTACAGATCCAAAACATGTAGAAAACAAACCATATGTTTTTTCAAACCCTGCTTTTTGTAATAAATAAACTTGCAAACCATTATCAAGTTTATTATAAAATAATGTTTCTTGTAATGTTTCATAATAAATCTTTTTCATTACTCACTACCTCCTGTAAGTAAAAAGACAGTATCTAATACAATTGACTTACTACATTCAATAATATCTTGCTTTGTAACTTGTAATAATTTATCTAAATACTCTTTATTTGTCTCTACTTTTCCTGTTATATCGCGATTATATGATAATGCAATCATACTACCTGCTTCATCATTTGCTTTTGTCAGTGCATTTTTTAACATCTTTTTAGCAACTTCAATATCATTTTCCTCAAAGTTACCTTCTTGAATCTGTTTCAATTCTTCTTCAATCAAGCTTCTTGCCTTTTGATAATCACTATTTTCAATTCCCGCACACACCATCATCACACTATTAAATGCATCATAATTTGATGACACATAATAACATAAACTATGCGTTTCACGTACAACTTTAAATAATCGTGACTGTGAAAACCCACCAAACAATCCGTTAAAAACAGTAAATGCATAATGTTTTTTTGATAAATAATCACAATCAATACGGTACCCCATATTTAATTTAGCTTGTGTAATATCTTGTTTTTCAATAACTTCTTGAACATCATCACGAACCTTTTTAAACACTGATACTGTCTTATGTACAGTATCTACTTTACAAAGTGATAAGCGGCTAGTTAAAACGTCAATATAATCTTGATCAACATCACCAACAACATAAATATGTTTTTGGTCATGCATTATACAACGATTAAAATAATCTACTAGTTGTTGATTAGTAATTGCATCAATTTCATCAATATAACCGATTGTAGAAATACCAAGTTTTTGATCTTTTCCCATATATTCTAACAATTGGTTAAAACTATATGTGAATTTATCATCTTTATTAGCACGAATTCTTTCTTTTAACTCTTTTTTCTTAATAGCTAGTGTCACATCATCAAAAATACCATTAACAATATTTGGTTCATTTAATACTTCATTTAATAATTCAACTTGCTTAGTAAACAAATCTTCATCTGTAGGTAAAAATCTTTCATTAACACATACGCTATTTACATGTATAACATGCCCCATTCCTTTACTACCAATCGTACTTGAAAAACGAGCACCGTACATGTCTTCTAGGTGTTGACTAAGTAATTTTGAAGACGGATACTTCTTTGTACCAGCAGCCAACATAAAAGATAGCAATGTTCTAATTGTTGCAGTTTCTCTTGTTAGAGTTGTTAGTAATTTGCATGAAATTGTAATATTTTTAAACTTTTTTGTTGGAATAACATGTAATGTATATCCATCATATTTATAAATTTTTTCCATAAAAACTCCTTTTATATACAATCTATTATACACAAGTTTCTATCTATTTAACATAAAAAAAGTAAACAATCAGTGACTGTTTACTCTTCATTATATCCACGTACATATACTTCACGTGGTTTCGATCCAATTTGTGGTCCAATTATTCCATCACTTTCTAATTGGTCAATAATTCTTGCTGCTTTATTATAACCAATTCTAAAATGTCTTTGTAAAAGTGATGTACTTGCTTTTTGAGCATTAATAACAAACTCTCGGCATTTTTCATATTCTTCATCCTCTTGATCTTCTTTAGACGATGTTACATCACTTGTTTCTGGTACGTTTACAAATTTTTCATCATATGTAACTTCTTGTTGTTTTTTTGTATGATATACAATATCTTCAACTTCTTGATCACTTACAAATGCTCCTTGAACTCTTGTTGGAAAACTTGCACCCATTGGTGAAAACAACATATCCCCTTTACCCAAAAGCTTCTCAGCGCCTGTACTATCTAAAATTGTTCTAGAATCGATACTTGACGATACAGCAAAAGCAATACGTGAAGGAATATTTGCTTTAATGACTCCAGTAATAACATCTGTTGAAGGTCTTTGTGTTGCCACAATCAAATGAATCCCAGCAGCACGCGCCATCTGCGCAATACGCATTATACAATCTTCTACATCTTTACTAGCAACCATCATTAAGTCTGCAACTTCATCTAGAATCACGACATGATAAGCTAATTTTTCCTTTTTTTCTTCATTTGTTGAATTATAGCGTTCAACATAATTATTATATGTTTCAATATTACGTACATTTGCACCAGCAAATAAATCATATCTTCTTTCCATATCACCTACAACTTCGCGTAAAATACTTGCGGCTTTTTTAGGGTCAGTACAAACTGGTGTAAGTAAATGCGGTACTCCATTATATCCTGCTAGCTCTACTTTCTTTGGATCAACTAAAATCAAACGTACTTCATTTGGCTTTGCACGCATTAAAATACTACAAATAATTGTATTTATACATACTGATTTACCACTTCCGGTTGCTCCAGCAATAAGTAAGTGAGGCATTTTATTTAACTCAGCAAACTTACAACTACCACTAACATCTTTACCTAATGGGACAAGTAATTTGTTGTCTTGTAAACTATCTGGAATATCTTTGAATACTTCTCTAAAACTCACAGCATTTGATTCACTATTAGGAATTTCAACACCTATTGCAGATTTACCAGGAATAGGTGCTTCAATACGAATATCACGGGCAGCTAATGCAAGTTTAATATCATCTTGTAATTGAAGAATCTTGTTTACTCTTGTACCCGTCTCCAATTTTATTTCATATTTGGTAACACTTGGTCCAATAAATACATCACTTATTATTGCATTTACACCAAATTCACGTAAAACAGTAACTAGCCTTTCAGCACTCTCTACTGCACTATTTTTATTGTTTGTGTTATTTGCTTTTGTTGGCGCTTTTAAAAGATGTAATGGTGGTAATTTATAATTTTGATTTCTTTTTACCGGTACAGTTGTTGTTTCAAGTATTGGTTTACTTTCTCCAACCTTCTCTTCAACTTTCGGTTTGATAGCAGGTTTTACTTCATCCTTTTCAATATGTTCATCACTTTGATGAATTTTCATTGGTTGTTTTTCAAGTGGTTCTTTTTTAGGTGGAGTTCTTTTTATTTCACTTTTTAAGGTATTTAACTTATCATTATCTTCAAAAACTTCATCTGGAAAAAATCCACTATCCTTTTTATCAGGTCGAGTAAAAAAGTCAATAATTGCGTTTGGTTTGTGTTTTTCTAAAGTATACGGCTTTTTATTTATACGAACACTTTGTGTATTCTTTTTTGTTTTTGGTTTCTTAGGTTGATCCTTAATATATTGAAAATACAATTTAGCCCCTAGCATAACACTACCAATAATTATACAAAATACACCAGCAATAAGTGTCCCCATATAAGCAAATAAGCTACTATTTAATCCGTAGATAATAGCCCCGATTAACCCACCGCGATTCAATGGTGGTTTATCAATATATTGTTCAACAACGATAAATCCAACAAAATCAGAATCGCTTGGAAGTGACATGACTATTAAGATCCCAATTAGTAAGATGATTGCACCTACAAAACGAGGACCTTTTAATTTTGGCAATTTTGCTTTTATTAAAACATATATAGAATATGCAAGCACTAATGCATACACTATCCCAGCAAAGCTACCAAAACAGTATGCAAATGTATATTGTAATGTTTCACCAACACTACCATATTGCATTGCTGTAACAATGATTATAAATATCGATATAGCAGCTAGTAAGCGTGTACGAATCGTAGCACTAAAGTCTTCTTGCTTGCTTTTAATTGTTCTTTTTGTCTTTGCCATTATTGTACCTCCACAACTTCAATATTATAGCATATTAATAAAAAAAACAAAAGCAAGTTTCCTTGCTTTACGTTTCAATGATAACTGGTAAAATAACCGGTCTTTTTCCTGTTTCTTTACTTATATACTTACTTACACGTTCTTTAATTAAACTACGACCTTCAATCGTTTCTAGTTTTGGGTTATTCTTTATATCCTCTAGGGCACTAACTGTTAATTCATTAATTTTTTTCATAATTTGTTCTGCATCTTTTAAATATACAAAACCACGTGTTTGAATATCAACAGTAGCTATCGTCTCTCTTGTCTTAGCATCAATTGTTGCACCGATGATTACAACTCCATCACTTGATAATTGAATACGATCATCAATAACTTTGTCACCAATACCATTAGCACCAATTCCATCAATCATAACATCTTCAACATCAATCGTATTTCTAAAGTTTTCAAGTTTTCCATTTTTAAATGAAATTTTTTCACCATTATCCATAATAATAATTTTATCTTGATTAATACCCATTGACTCAGCAATATCACTTGTAGCAATAAAGTGTTGATACTCCCCTTTAATTGGGATTATATATTTTGGATTGAACACTTGAATTACAACTTTAATATCTTCTTGTGAAGCATGCATAGAATACAACTCTTTACTTTTTAGTAAGTGAATTTTTGCATCAGTTTTATATAGTTCATCTTGTGTACGAGTAGCTATCTTTTCAGTACCTGGTAAAACCGGTGAAGCAACAATAAATGTGTCTGTTTCTTCCAGTTTTAAATACTCATCACCACCATCTATGATATCAAAAATATCATGATAAATACGTCTAGGACTCCCTGTTAATAAAACAACTAAATTATCTTTTTGTTCTGGTTTATTAATGTCAGTTTGAAATGCAATGATTTTTTTTGGAATATCAATAACAGCTTTCTTTAACTGTTTACCAATGCGCACTAAACTATTTGTATTATCATATTTATCACGACCATAAAATACAATTCGACGATTATATTTTTTTGTTAATTCAACAATTTCCCTTGTACGGAAAGTATTTTGAGCATATGTAGAAATGATGATGCGCCCTTGACTTTCCTCGAAAATTCTTTCAATTAATGGCGTTAATTTATGTTTTGGAGATGTATATCCTGGATGCTTTGCATAACTTGACTCGATAAGTAATGTTAGTACACCCTTCTTAGCAATCTCCATCATCTTTTGAATATCGCAACGAAATCCCTCAGGTGCTCCAAAATCAATTATAAACTCACTACCATAAACTATATAACCTTCACTTGTCCATATAGCCACACCGACACTACCAGGAATTGAATGAGTTACTGGGAAAAACTCTACCGGTATTCCATTTACTTCAATAGAACCATTACGATTTACACGATTGATTTTATACTGTAAAGATTTACGATTTTTCTTTTTATAACGAACTAACATTTGTTCAATTAAATCAGCCGTTAAATCAGGTGCGTATATTGGCACATTTGCCACTTCTAATAAATATGGTAATGATGCCATAACATCATCATGACCATGGCTAATAATAATCGCTTTTACTTTTCTTTTATTTTCTTTAATATATTCTAGGTTAGGTATGATGATATCGACACCTAATTTATCTACTTCTGGGAAACGAAATCCTGCATCAAGTATAATGATATTATTATTTATTTCGATACAGTACATGCTTTTACCCATTTCTGCTTGTCCACCAAGTGGCAAAATAGCAATTGAATCTTTTTTCATATTTTCTCCTTCTTATTATTTTCTTCTATTAAACAGTAGATTTATTCTACCACAACAAATAAAAAATTACTATGTAAAGTTTATACCATAAATTAATAAAAAAGAAAACAAAAGAGAAACATTTACATATATTTCTCTTCCATTATATCTAATGAGTTTGCACATTGTATGTCAACTGTGACTAATGGTAATCTAACATAGTTTTTGACTAATCCTTGCTTTGACAATATATATTTTACTGGTGTGGGGTTTGGTTCCATAAATAAATATTCACTAATTATTTCTATTTTCTTTAGTGATTCTAAATTTAATGTTTCAAGATAATGAGCAATTGTTGGATAAATTATATGACTAGCTACAGATACAATTCCGTCTGCTCCTTTTATATAACCCTCTTGAATATCCCCATCATTTCCTAAATAGATTTTGAAGTTGGGTAATGCTTCTTTTAACATTGATATTTTTTCAATGCTACCTGCTTCCTTTATTCCGACTATGTTTTTGTGTTTATTAGAAAGTGAAATAATTGTGTCATATTCTATTGCCACTCCACAGCGACTTGGAATGTTATAAATAATTATATCTTCATCAATACTACTTGCTATCATATCAAAATGGCTAAATAGCCCTTTTTGATTTGGTTTATTGTAGTATGGTACTACTACCATATAAGCCTCAAATTTCCCAATATAATTAAATTGCTTTATTTGATAAATAGCATCACTTGTTGAATTTGTACTAATTCCAACTATTGTTTTTATTTGCGGGAAATGATGACGAATAAATCGTAACATTTGTTTTTTTTCGGATAATGACAACGTCGGTGTTTCACCTGTTGTTCCTAAAATCACAAAATTTGTATTTCCTAATTGTATTAAATGATCTATCAATTTTCTCAAACAAAAATAATCAATTTCACCTTTACTATCAAATGGTGTAATTAATGCTGTATATATATCTTTCACTACTTTTCACTTCCTATCATATATTCATGTAGTTGTTTTATAATTCTATGTCTATTACGCACATAGATGACATCTTTATATACACTTTTATATATTCCTCTTATTTGAATGTCGTACTCCCATCCAATTAGATGTACTTTTAATACGTCATCAATACGTGTATATGTTGTTTCTATTTTGCTTTCATCACTTTTTTTAACCACAACCCCTTTGTCAATTAATTCAACAATATATGGATAATCATTTTTTTTAATTGGTTCTTCAAAGCGAATCAATGTACAATTATCACTAATTGATATAATTTTATTTTGGGAGTCACTTACTGACACAGTTGTACCTTCACCGTCTAAAAATGTAGAGAATAGTTTTATTTTAAAACCTTTTATATCACTAGCCACTTGTATTGCTTTTAAACATAGAACTTGTGCTTTAGTACGAGCTATTTGTTTTGCTTGATCGAAGCTTATTTTATTAAATAAACAAGCACTAGATAGTCTACTTGGATCAATACTGTATATACCTGATACATCACTATATATTGACACGGTATTTAAGGATAGTTGCTTTGCTAGAAATACAGCAGTATAATCACTATCACCTTTTTCGAGTGTAACTACTTCGCCTTCTTTATCGACGCCTTGAAACCCAGGAATAATGACCACATCATATTGTTTACACTTTTCCTTTATATACTCTATATCAACAGACTGTAAGTAATTATCATCCACTTGTAAAGATACCTCACTACTTGATAGCGAAACAGCTTTAATACCTACATTATTTAGCTCATTTGATAAGATTACACTACTAATTATTTCACCAACACTTATAATCCGTTGGCTCTCTCTAATTGTCACTTTTGATGATATAAGAGAACGTAATGTAGTTGTTGAATAGGGATCATTCTCTCTTCCCATGGCACTTACTATTACAATTAATTTATCATCTTTAAATTGTTTTATTTTTTTTATAACACTTTTTCTAGTGTTATTATCCTTTAATGAACTTCCTCCAAACTTTAATACCCTATACATCTCGCTCACCTTCAAAGATTGGTAGTACTTGTTTATTATTTAATGACCAACCAATTGTTTTAATAAACTTATTTACATTAGCAATCATACTATATGGTTTTTTCACTTTATCATCTTGATACATTGGTACTACATAATAATGTTTTTTATTAATTATTTTTGCAATATTTTCACCACTAGATGCTAAAGCGTCATTCGTGTAAATTCCAAGAACTACATTTTTTTGATTACGAATTGTACATTTGCATGCCATTGTTACAGCATTATCATTAATACCACATGTAAGTTTTGATAGTGTGTTTGATGTACATGGATACACTATCATCAAGTCTAGTGGTATCTTAGGACCAAATACCTCTGCTCCAACAACATCTTTAATAATTGGGTGATTGATACGTGCTTCAATCTTTTCAATTAAAATACTAGCTTGATTAAAACGAGTATTATATTTGTCAATTGTATCACTAATAAATACATATACATCACACCCTGCATCAATTAATTTATCTAATGCTTTTAACATATCCTCCATTGAACAAAAAGATCCAGTTATTCCAAACCCCACTTTTTTATTTTTTAACATAATAATCTTCCCTTTTGCATATTGCTTTATATAGTAATTCGGCGGCACTTTTATAGGCAAATTTACATGGTAATGCTTCAAGTATATAGTAATGATGATACATTTTATAATTAGGGCTTCCATAAGGGGAACTTGCAATATCATAAATTTTACAGTTATCTAATGAGTGTACAAAGTCATCAGGAATAACATTAGCTGGTACAGTATTAATAACAAAATCAAATTGTTCATCCTTAATATTTTCTAATGGCATATATGACATACCACTAGCTAATATCATTTCATAATGTTTTCGATTGCGAGTAGCTACTGTTACATTAGCATTATACACCTTCAATATAGATATAATATTTGTTGCACATACACCACAACCAATTACTAGTACATTGCTTTTATACAGACTCCTAGTGTTTTCTTGTACAATTATTGAAAATAGCGCTTCGCTTGTAAGACATGCATTGTTATATACAAATTGTTCATTTGTATATAAACAATAATAATAAGGATATTCCTTCAATTTTTCATTATTGATTAACGTATAAACATGACAGCCTTTCTTAAGGAGTTTTACATCTATTTCTTTTTTTGCAAATACAATATCGCTATCCCTTATATTATCCGTAATTGTATGTCCATCCTTTACAAACAAGCTTGCAAGAATGGTTGAACGTTTATCAGTTTCATTTATATATACTTTCATAATTGCCTCCTACATTACTTTATGCAAAAGGAAGAAAAACGTGATACTAAGATATCGGTAGATAACCAGTTTCAACAGTGAGTAATGATAACAATTCTTCTACTCTAGGTCTTACTTTTTTTACGACTGCCTCAATAACAGTATCATTGACATCACTTTGATTATGCTTATATTGATATAAAGCGCTAACCGTAAACAAGTTTTCTTTGTCACGATGTTTAACATCGATTTCTATACAGACAAGTGATTTACCTGATGTATTTGCTTGAACTTTTATAACAGCATGTAAATCATCATACATAATATCGAGTTGTTGCTCATTTTTTTGCAGAACTAATCTTTTTAATTGAATATCTGATATATTTATTTTTTCCATATTTTACCCTCCACTACTTTATACATTCAAAGAGTTAATAATTCTTTATATTTACATTTTATATACTTTTATATAGAATAAACATGGAGGTTTTATATGTACATTCTTTTATTTTTAACATCACTAGGCTTTAGTTTTATGTTGCCTTCTATTCATGATAATTTTACTCACTTATATAACGAACCAGCTACTAAGCTACTATATATGATATGGATAATTACACTTTCAATATTTTTATTAGTGAAATGTAAAGAATTATATGCTCGTCACGTGTATCAAAACAAAATATACAAATATGTTTTATATGGAGCATTTGTATCAATGATGCTTGGAGCAATCGTTCCTTATGGAATTGAGATACCAATTCTATCATCAATTCATGTACTTCTATCACTACTTGCAAGTGTATTAACGTTAGTTGTTGTAAAACTATTAATTGATCAACTTCAATTTATTGATCCGATGACATCCCATGGATTGCAGCAATTATACTTATTTTTAATTAGTGCAACTTTTATGTTTACAATGATATTTGGTAGTATTAGTTCTGTCGTAGAACTTGTGTTAATTGGTAGTATTTTGTTTTTAGTAAGACAAATCGATAAAACAAAACCTTAACTTATGTCTCAAGCATAAGTTTTTTTATAGATAAAAAAACAAGCTAATTGATAATAGCTTGTTATTATATAAGTAAAATTATTTTTGGAAATATCTTTCTAATAAACCAGCAAATGCTTTACCATGTCTTGCTTCGTCACGAGCCATTTCATGTACTGTGTCATGGATTGCGTCTAGGTTATGTTCTTTTGCACGTTTTGCCAAGTCAAATTTACCCATAGTAGCACCATTTTCAGCTTCTACACGTAAACGTAAATTTTCTTCAGTTGATGTAGTCACAACTTCACCTAATAATTCTGCAAATTTTGATGCATGTTCTGCTTCTTCATACGCTGCTTTTTCCCAGTATAATCCGATTTCTGGATATCCTTCACGATGTGCCACTCTAGCCATTGCTAAGTACATACCTACTTCTGTACATTCTCCTTCAAAGTTAGCACGTAAATCAGCTTTAATATCTTCTGGTGCATCACTTGCAACACCAACAACATGCTCTGCTGCCCAAGATAACTTTCCTGTTTGTTCTGCAAATTTTTCTGGTCCTACTTTACATAAAGGACACTCAGCTGGTGCTGTTTCACCTTCATGTACATAACCACATACTGTACAAATAAATTTTTTCATAATCTTTCTCCTATAATTTCCTATTTTCCTATAAGTACTTCGTTAGAGTACATGAATAGTATATTTACTTTCTATTTAGATTTCAAATGATTTGCTTAAAAAAAAATAAACAAGCATAACTTGTCTATTTTTGTTCTACAAATTTTTCTGGTCCCACTCCACACAACGGGCAAACATCAGGTGGTGTCTCACCTTCGTGTACATAACCACATACTGTACAAATAAATTTTTTCATAACATTGCCTCCTTATATGTTTATTCTATTTTAAGTATACTCTTTAGAAAATCATAATACAAATGATATAGTTAATCTTGTAATACAGTAAAATCTTGATTATAATATTCATGTATTTATATGTGGTAACATTCGTACCAACATTAGCAAAAATACAAATATATTATAGGTACACCGTATTGGATAACAAACGGTAGTGGAGGAAAGTATGAAAAACAAAAAAATTAAATCTTTAACGTTGTATGCAATGTTTATTGCAATTGAAATTGCTTTAGTAAGCATTCCCTTTTTAGGATTTATTCCAATTGGACCGTTGCGTGCAACAACATTACATATTCCAGTCTTAATTGCCGGAATTGTTCTTGGGAAAAAAGGTGGTGCTATCATTGGTCTAGTATTTGGGATAACATCTATGTTATTTAATACAATTAACCCAACGATTACATCGTTTGTGTTTTCACCATTTATTAGTGGAAATATTTTAAGTGCCTTTATTGCAATTGTTCCAAGAATTTTACTTGGCTATTTAGCTGGATTTTTATTTGAAATTATTAGTAAGAAAATAAACAAGAAAAACTTGAGTATCATTAGCAGCTGTTTAATGGCGTCTATCGTACATACAGTACTTGTGTTATCAGGAATATATATGATATTTGGGGCAATGTATAGCGATGCTGTTGGAAGAAGTATTCACGACTTATCTGGGTATTTCATTGGTATTGTGGGAACCCAAGGAATACTTGAGGCAATTGTTGGAGCAATTATTACAGTTGCGGTAAGTAAACCGTTACTTCATTTTACCAAGAGAGGATAGAATATGAAAAAAATTATTGTTGGTATTACCGGTAGTGTTGCTGCATTTAAAAGTGCACAACTTGTAAGTGATTTGTTAAAACTTAATTATGATGTTGATGTTATTATGACTAAGAATGCTACAAAATTTATTACTCCACTTACTTTTGAAGCACTAATAAAAAAACCAGTTTATATTGATACTTTTTCTAAAGATGAAGGATATCAAATAAAACATATAGAACTAGCAAAAAAAGCGGATTGTTTTATCATTGTACCAGCTAGTGCTAACATGATTGCTAAAGTTGCAAATGGTATTTGTGATGATATGCTTTCAACTACATTTTTAGCTTCTACTTGCAAAAAAATCATTGCTCCTGCAATGAATACAAATATGTATGATAGCTTGCCAAACCAAAGAAATATTGAAAGATGTAAAACATATGGAATTAGATTTGTCGACCCAGGTCAAGGACTTCTTGCATGTGGTGATGTAGGTCGTGGTAAACTTGCTGATATAGATGAAATTATTGAACAAATTGAAAGCTCTATGGTAAAAAAAGTATTAAAACACAAACGGGTTTTAATTACTGCTGGACCTACTATTGAAAATATTGATCCTGTACGTTATATTACAAATCATTCTAGTGGAAAAATGGGGTATGCTCTTGCTAGAAAAGCAAAACAACTTGGAGCAACAGTTACCCTTATAAGTGGCCCTACGAATTTGAAAGTACCATATGGAATAAATTATATCAATGTATCAACAGCTAAAGAGATGTTCGATGCGGTCAAAAAACACATGGATATTCAAGACTACATTATCAAGGCTGCTGCTGTTGGTGATTATCGTTGTCGTACAATTGCAGATCAAAAGATTAAAAAAAGTTCATCTACACTTACACTAGAACTTACAAAAAATGATGATATTTTAAAATATATTGGTGAACATAAAACAAGTCAAATTGTTTGTGGATTTGCAATGGAAACTACAAATCTTATTGAAAATGCTACCAAAAAATGTATTGAAAAAAATTGTGATATGCTTGTTTGTAATGATTTAACTACAAAAGGTGCTGGTTTTAAAGTAGATACCAATGTAGTCACTTTTATAGATAAGGATTCAACTATAAATATGCCATGTATGACTAAAGATGAATTAAGTTATCACATCTTAATGGCATTAAAAGCAAAAGGAGATAAAAAATGCTAGTTGTTGTAGATATAGGTAATACAAATATAACTATTGGTTTAGTTAACAATGATAAAATTATTGGTCACTATCGTTTAACTACAAAATTGGAAAGAACTTCTGATGAATATGGTTTTATGATTTTAAGCTTTTTAAATGCTTCTAATATTACAGCTAAAAGTGTAGAAGATATTATTATTTCATCGGTTGTTCCAAAAGTAAATTATTCATTTATAAACTCAATTAAAAAATATTTACATAAAGAACCTATTGTTATAGGTCCAGGAATTAAAACAGGAATTTCCATTAAGATTGATGATCCTAGAACATTAGGTGCAGACCGTTTAGTAGATGCAGTTGGTGCTTATTATATATATGGAGGTCCCGTCTTAGTTATTGACTTTGGTACAGCTACGACTTTTGATGTTGTTAATGCTAAAGGAGAATTTATTGGTGGTAGTACTGCACCAGGAATCGGGATCATGACTACTGCACTTTCAAGTCAAGCTGCAAAGTTGCCTGAAGTTAGTATTCATAAGCCAAAGCATGCAATCGCAAAAAATACTGTTGACAGTATGCAAGCTGGTATTGTTTATGGATATATTGGTTTAACTGAGAAAATTATTTCGGTTATAAAAAAGGAATATGGAGAAGATTTGAAAGTTATATCTACAGGTGGTTTAGGTAGAGTAATTTATAAAGAAACAAATAAAATAGATGTTTATGACCCAGATTTAACATTTAAAGGTCTTAAAAACATTTATGAACGTCATATGCAAAATATTAATAAATAAGACTCACTTATGTGAGTTTTTATTTATATACTTTAAAACAGTTATTTTTCATATATAATTGCAATCCTTCTTTACAATAGTAACCAAGAACAATATCATTTAGCAAAGTATTTTGCAGTCGTAGTTGGTGTTCAACCCAAGATTTTGTTTGTTTGCACTTTGCAAGTTGTTGATAATCGATTTTCCCTTCTTTAATTACAAGGATTGGTAATGCTTTTTTAGATACTATGATTTCTAAATCATTACTTACAATCGGGCGATACATTTCTTTTGGTTGAAAGCTTAGCTTGCCATTGCTTTCCAATATTACAATTTCAATTTGTGATAAATCAAAATAACCAGCACAACGACATTGTAATAGAAATTCATCAATATCCATTTTGGTTTTATTTAGCTGTTTGCTAAATAAGACTCCATCTTCAAACAAAACAATATTCCGACCTTCAATAAAGTAACGTAGTTTGGTATTTTTTGTTGTCACATAAGAAACAAAGATAACTACCATACAATATACAAGCATCGCTATTAGCGGTCGTAGAAGATTCTCAAATCCACTTAACACCAACTCTGTTGCAATAGAGCCAATTGTAATACCAATAATGTAGTCATACATAGATAATTGACTGACTTGGCGATAGCCCATCAACTTTGTAAGTACAAACAATATTAGTAATGAAAAAATAGGAAGTATAACCATTTCTACATATTCCATTAAACCACCTCAAATATGAGTATACACCGATAATTAACAACTATTCAAAAAGCATATATCATACGATATATGCTCTCTTTTATTCATTTATATATGCACTAATTACTTCACCTATATACATTGTATGATGATCTTTTAATGGATAATACGTTTCATCGATACCATCTACTATAAAGCATTCAGGCTTTATTGTATCCATATATAATTTTTTACAAACAAGCACTAAGTGTCCTTGCTCAAATGTTGGTTGATCGTCTACTTCTGTGACTGTAAAATTAACTTCAGCTATTTTATCACCATCACGTCCTGATTTTTTACCTAAAACACCTAATTCCTTTTTATGTCCTTTAAAGAAAGTAAGGGTAAAATAATCATTATTATCAACAAATTCTTTTGTATAACGTTGGGGACGAATATACATAGTGGCTACATTTTTATTCCATAAAAATCCAAGTCCCCCCCATGAAGCAGTCATTGTATTTACAACACCTGCTTTTTTTGCACTAATCAACATCCAATCTTTTCCAATAAGTTCAAATGGTGATGCTACATCTTGCAAGTCTATTCTTTTATATACCATAATTTATCCTCCTACAGGTACTATATGTTAAAAGTATAATATATACACAACATTTATACAAATATCTTACCTTAAAATACGCATCGTATTAAATATCGCCAGTAAGGTAACACCTACATCTGCAAATACACCAAGCATTAAATTGCCATATCCAAATGTAGTAAGTACTAATATACCCATCTTTATAATTAAACTAAAGCAAATGTTTTGATAAATAATTTTTGCAGTTTTTTTAGCAACGTCAATTCCTTTACATAAATCAGTTAAATCATCACTCATTAATACAACATCAGCTGCTTCAATTGCGATATCACTTCCTTTATTACCCATCGCAATTGCTACGTGACTTCTAGAAAGTACTGGTGCGTCATTTATACCATCTCCAACCATTGCGACAATATGACCTTGATCTATTAACTCATCAACTTTACTTACTTTATCTTGAGGAAGTAAATCACTAAAGTATTTATCAAGTCCAAGTTTTTCACTGATTTTTTTGGCAACACTTTGATTATCACCAGTTAACATAATCGTACTTTTAACACCTTGTTTTTTTAATGTATTAATCGCTTGTTTTGACGATTCCTTTATACGATCACCGACGCTTATATATCCTAAATATTCATTACTACAAGCAATATATATTATTGTTCCATCACGATTAACCGTTTTTACCGAAGGGTGAACCGACTTAATATATTGAATATTACCTAAATAATAGATTGTTCCATCAACCATTACCTCAATTCCTTTACCAGGTTTTTCAATAAAGTTGGAAATACGGTTTGTATCAATATAACCATGATATTGTTCTACAATACTTTTAGCAAGTGGATGATTACTATAATATTCACTATGAGCTACTATCTCATATAAGCTTTCATCACTAATCTCAAGTACTTCAAATGTTCCTTTCGTAAGTGTTCCAGTTTTATCAAATACAATAGTATCAATTTGATTTAATAGCTCTAAATAGGTTCCGCCTTTAATTAGTACCCCTAATTTACTTGCCTTTCCAAGTCCTGCATAACTACCTAATGGAACAGATATAATTAATGCACAAGGACAAGAAACAACTAAAAATGTAAGCGAACGATATAACCATTCTTGATAGTCACCTAGTTGTAATACAAATGGTGGTATAATAGCTAGCAAAATTGCTAACAAAACTACAACAGGAGTATATATTTTAGAAAATTTTTCAATAAATTTTTGAACTTTTGCTTTTTTCATTGAAGCATTTTCCATTAAATCAATTATCTTTGCAACCGATGTATCATGATATTCGTGTGTTACTTGCATCTCAATTACATTTGTAAGATTGATTGTACCAGCAAGAACTTGATCATTTATAGCTACTTCACTAGGCAAGGATTCACCGGTTAACATTGATGTATCTAACGAAGTTATTCCATTAGTAACAAATCCATCAAGTGGTACCTTTTGCCCTACTTTCACTACTACGATTTCTCCGATACGAACTTTTTCTACTTCGGTTTTTATTATTTTGCCATTTTTAACAACATGTGCATATTCACTTTTTAAATCTACTAAATTACTAATCGCATCACGACTTTTATTTACTGCATAGCTTTGGAACAACTCTCCGATTGAAAAGAATAACATTACTGCAATAGCTTCATTATATTCACCTATAATAAAAGCCCCTGTAGTAGCAATAACCATTAGTAAGTTTTCACTAAAAATATCTTTTGTTTTAAAACTCTTAAAAGCTTTAAACAACACCTTATAACCTAAAGCTATATAAGAAGCTATATATATAGCTAATGTATAACTTGAAACTTTAGGCAAAAACATTGCTACTACAAACACAAATACTCCAATAAGCATTAAATAATGTTCTTTGATATCAAATAATTTTATGTTTTTATTATTTACAGTAGTTACTTTTACACCATCTTCAATTCGATCAACTACACTTTGAATTTCATCAATGTAATCAAGTGATGATGTTACATATAGTATACTATTACTAAATGAAAGATTAACATCTGTTAAGTAAGGAAGTTGTTGCAAAGCGGTTTCTATCTTGGTGGCACAATGAGCACAGTTTAAACCAATTAATTTATAATTACGTTTATGCCCGTTTTCAAGTAGCATTACACTTGCCCCTGGCTCAATACTACTTACAATATTTTGGATTACTTGATGTGTGTTATTTGTATTTTTCGTATCAAGAGTTACCATTTTCGTTGTAAATGAAACTTGAACATTATTAAAATCATCATTATTTTCTAGTGTTGTTTGAATTTTAGAAGCACAATGAGCACAGTCTAATCCTTCTATTTTATATTTTACGTTCATAAGCCCTCCTATGTATGCAAGATATGTTTATATCCAGTTTCAAATATTTGATATACGTGATCATCTTGTAGTTTATATAAGATATGCGTGCCCTTTCTAGTCGATGATACAATTGCCATTTGTTTCAAGTATCGTAGTTGGTGACTAACAGATGATTGTGACATGTCAACAACTCGTGCAAGGTTATTTACACAAAGTTCACTATGAAACAAGGCACAAATAATACGTATCCTTGTAGTATCACTAAACACTTTAAATAATTCACTAACCCTTTCTAGTTCATTTTTCGTAGGCATATTCTCTGGTAATATACAACATGTATTTTCTTTCATAACAATTCTCCTTATATGAATATATATTCATATATGCATATTATCATAAGGTTAGCTTTTTTACAACAAATTTGCTGCATTTTATATTTTTTCGATAATGTTTATCTTTTTTTATTGTAATGTATTTCTAATAAATGTATAATTTTAAAAAGTATATGGAGGTATGTTATGGATATAAGAATTGAAAAAAACACAAACTGTAGTCAAAAACCAGATCAAAACAACTTAGGATTCGGTAATTATTTTACAGATCATATGTTTATTATGGATTATGATGAAGGAATTGGCTGGCATGATGCTCGCATTGTTCCTTATGGACCTATTTCATTAGATCCTGCTACGATGGTATTACATTATGCCCAAGAGACATTTGAAGGACTTAAAGCATATCGTCATCAAAATGGAGAAGTAACATTATTTAGACCTATGAAAAATGCTGAGCGTTTGAATACATCAAATGAACGTTTGTGTATGGCAAATCTTCCTGAAGAAATGTTTATTGATGCAATTAAAGCATTAGTTAATGTTGACATTGATTGGATTCCAACAGCAACAGGAACATCATTATACATTCGCCCTTTTATGTATGCAACCGAAAAAAATGTTGGTGTTCATAGTGCTAAATCATATAAGTTTATGATTATATTATCACCTGTTGGAGCATATTATCCAGAAGGTGTAAACCCAGTTAAAATATGGGTTGAAAGTGAATATGTACGCGCTGTCAAAGGTGGTACTGGATTTGCAAAATGCGGTGGAAATTATGCTGCAAGTATTGCTGCTCAAGAAAAAGCAAATAAGCATGGTTATACTCAAGTATTATGGTTAGATGGTATTCATCGTAAATATGTTGAAGAAGTCGGTACTATGAATGCTATGTTTGTAATTGATAATAAAGTTGTTACTGCACCATTAGAAGGTTCTGTATTACCAGGGGTTACTCGTGATTCTGTAATTGAATTATTAAAATCTTGGAATATTGATGTTGAAGAGAGACATTTAAGTATTGATGAATTGATTGATGCAGGGAAATCTGGTAGCCTACAGGAAGCTTTTGGTACCGGAACTGCTGCTGTAATCTCACCTATCGGTCATTTACATTATAATGGAAATGATATTGTAATTAATAATTTTAAAACTGGTTCTTTAACTCAAAAAATCTATGATACTCTAACTGGTATTCAGTGGGGTCATGTTGAAGATACATTTGATTGGAATGTTAAAATTTAAAACTTGGTGTACTATTAATTAGTACACTTTTTATATAAAAAACCGACTAGATTATCTAATCGGTCTTTTTTGATCTTTCATATATATCTGTATAATCATGTTGACTTCCTACATATTTAGATGCCGGACGTATAATTTTACCACTGTATTGTTTATTTTCAATATTATGAGCTAACCATCCCACAGTTCTTGCTACTGCAAAAAGTAAGGTATAAATATCTTCAGGGATACACAACATATTGTATAAAAAACCACTATAGAAATCTATATTTGCAGAGACGTTAATGCCCTTTCTTTCTTTCATTGAAGCAATCGCAATTTCTTCAAATTTTTTATAGAACATATATTCATCAACTCGTTGTTTTTCTACTGCTAATTCATAACATTTTTTTGATAATATTTGACAACGAGGATCACTTAATGTATAGACTGCATGACCTATTCCATATATTAATCCACTATTATCATTGAATTGTTTATCTAAAATACGATTAATAACATCTTGTATTTCACTATTTGTTGCATTAAATGTCAATTCCTTTAAAACTTCTCTCATTTGCTTTACTACAGCAATATTTGCTCCACCATGGCGTGGTCCTTTCAAGGACCCAATAGCTCCAGCAATTGAAGAATAAATATCAGTTCCTGTAGAACTAATTACAATATTTGTAAATGTAGAGTTATTACCACCACCATGATCAGCGTGTAGAACTAAAGCCATATCAAGTACTTCTGCTTCTTTACGAGTATATTTTTTACTATCACGCAATGTTCTAAGTATATTTTCAGCAATTGAACAATCTTTAGATGGTTGATGAATTACTAAACTCTCATTGTCAAAGTGATGCTTTTTTGCTTGATAACAATATGTCATTATATACGGTATTTTACATATTAAATCAAGACCTTTTTCCAAAGTT
Organism: uncultured Erysipelotrichales bacterium; assembly: GCA_964369175.1. GTDB lineage: Bacteria > Bacillota_I > Bacilli_A > Erysipelotrichales > Coprobacillaceae > Tannockella. The sequence continues at coordinate 112,817 of CAYJEM010000001.1, forward strand.
TCAGTAATACCAATATCATCTGGTGTTTCATCAAACGTGTATAACATCAATACTTCTTGTTGTACTTTGTTTAAGATATTTTTTGCTGGATAACCTAAAATCTTTGATTGTAAATAACCATCCGGAAGTGCGTAACGATTTGCTAGATTGTTTTTAAACGACTCAAATTCATCAATACTTGGAAGATAACCAAATAAGATTAAAAAGCATACTTCTTCAAAAATAAAACGACGATTACCATCCTTTAAAATATCACGAATACTAATCCCACGATAGTATAAATCACCGATACAATCGACTTTCTTCCCATCATGATATGTATACCCCATTACGTCCGAGATTTTTGTTAAACCAACTAATACCCCCGTACCATCTTCATTGCGTAATCCTTTTTTAACATTATATTCATCATACAATGTATTTTTAATTTCATTTTTTTGTGTACCTTTTTCAAAGTACTGTTTAATATCTGACATATACTACCCCCTTATATACGTATGGTAGTATTATAGCATAAAAAAAGCAAAGATTGTATACAATCTTTACTAAGAGTACTAATACTTTATTTTTTTCACCCTATTCAACAGTGAATTCGTTGAGTATTGACGACTATTGTAAATAACCCCTAATTCTTTACCGTCATTTGTCTTAATATTTTGGTATGTTGCATTGTACCCTTTGTCGTAAATGATACTATGCTGTAAATGTCTCCCCACGTACTTGCAATCAATATCGGGAACATCTTTTCTTGTAACAAATTCTTTGCTTTGATACATGTTTGAAACTTTTTCTTCCGTCTTCTTTGAAACTTGTACTTCCATTCAACTAATTTACTCTCCACACTGCAACAACAAACTACACTACAACTACACTACACTACTAACATAACGATATTATTATTACATACAATAGTATTGTATACAATATATTTGCTTTAATATAACGTTTTTTTTCAAAATATGAAAACTTTAAAGAATTGTGTTAGAATAGATATGAAATATATTTTGATATGTACCCAATATATGTTAAAATGTACGCAAGAAAGAAGGTATTATCATGTATAGGCAAATATCCACACTATCAAATAAATATAAGCAAGAGACAATTAATATTCGTCGTCACCTTCATAAGCATCCAGAAAAAGGATGGCTGGAGATCCAAACCGCAGCCTTAATCGCCACAAAATTAGAGGAATATGGTTATGAACTTTCGCTTGGAAAAGATGTTATCAATGAAGATTCACGTATGGGTTTACCATCAAAGAAAGAATTTGAAAAGTCATACTTACGCGCTAAAGAAGCTGGTATTGATAAAAAATATTTAAAGATATTTAAAAATGGATTTACTGGTGTTGTAGGAACTTTAAGAAATGGTGATGGCCCTGTTGTGGCAATGCGCTTTGATATGGATGCTCTGCCAATATTGGAAGATATCCAGTCAAGTCATAAATGTGTAGTTGATAATTATTCTTCAAAATACAAAAATATTATGCATGCATGTGGTCATGATGGTCACGTTGCTGTTGGCATTACTATTGCAAAAATTCTACAAGATATTAAAGATACCATGCAAGGTACGATTAAATTAATATTCCAACCTGCAGAAGAAGGTGTTCGTGGGGCCAAAAGCATGGTTGATAGTAAGATACTTGATGATGTCGATTATTTATATGCATTTCATATCTTTCCTAGACTGAAAAATGAGCGAAAAGTCAATGTATTTGTTGGTATGAGTGATGCCTTTGCAACAACAAAGTTAGATATCACCTACCATGGAGTTTCATCTCACGCTGCTGAAATGCCACAATTTGGTAGAAGTGCTATTTTATCTGCTGCTGCATGTATTACCAACCTCCACTCTATCCCACGTAACAGTGATGGTTGTACTCGCATAAATGTAGGAACAATTCACGCAGGTACTGGACGAAATGTTGTAGCAGAAACTGCAAAGCTAGAAATTGAAGTTCGCGGGGCTTCAACAAAATTAAATGAATATATGGAAATATATGCCCTAGATGTAATTTACGGAGCTGCTAGAATGCATGATAATGAGGTAGTCATCGATAAAATGGGTTCTGCAAGTTCAATTCATTGTAGTGTTGATTTCATGGAAGAAATTAAGAATATGTTAAAACAAGAACATCCTGAGATTATTGTTGGTAAGAAAAATGAAAGTCCACTCCAAGCAAGTGATGATTTTTCTATCATGATGCGCTATGTTCAAAACCGTGGTGGCAAGGCAACATATTTAAAAATCTTAAGTGATACTTCTGCAACATTACATCACCCTTCTTATGATTTTGATGAAGAATCATTAGAAATAGCATGTACTACTCTTAGTTCAATTACATATCATTTATTACAAAAAAAATAACCAATATGAAATTTCATATTGGTTTTTACTATTTATTGAGTACATTGATATGCTTTGTCTAGTGCTTGAATAATATCATTATATAATACATCAGCGCTTTCTAGTCCAAGATACACCCTAAAGTGTCCCCTTGATAAGCCACGACTGTCAAGTTCCGATTGGTTGTTACCTTTATATACGGGTAAAATTAAGCTTTCAAATCCACCCCAACTATATGCAAGTGTAAAGTACTCTAAACTATTAACAAATATTCTGATTCTTTCCTCTGTAATATCTTTTAATACTATTGAAAATAATGAACTATATCCAGATAAATACTTTTTAGAATTTTTACATTGTTGAATATATGGGTGATAAATTTTTTCAATATATCGGTTATCTTGTAACTTATCTAAGATTGTTGTTAGTGTTATTTGTTGTTGTTTCATACGAGTGGCCATTGTACGAATTCCGCGCATACATAACATTGCAGTATTAGGAGACATAGTTGCTCCTAAATATACACCAGCAAATGAACTGATTATATCAACAATCTCTACGTCAGATATAACTACACCACCTACGACATCGCTATGCCCACCTATATACTTTGAACATGAATGAACAACAATATCTATATCGTATAACAAAGGGTTTTGAAACAACGGTGATGATAATGTATTGTCAATCATTGTATAAATTTTCTTTTTCCTAGCAATGTGAGCAATTGCTTCTAAATCTAACATTTCATATTTCTGTGATGAAGGACTTTCAAAATAAATCATACGAGTATTTTCTTGAATTGCTTTATTTATTTCATCTGTATCAGTTGTAAGAATATGAGTATATTCAATGTTAAATTTTTTTAACATTTTAATAAAGGATACACTACTACCATATACTGTATTTATCAATATAATATGATCATTGCTTTGAAGTAGTGATAAAATCGTACCGCTAATTGCTGCCATTCCTGATGCAAATACTTTAGCTTGTTTGCCATTTTCTAGAGATGCAAGCAAGCACTCTAGTTCATCAAGTGTGGGATTTCCATCACGCGTATATGTATATTGTTGTTTTTGATTATTGTTTACTTGAATGTATTCATCAAAATCTTTAAAAATAAAAGATGAAGTTTGGTAAATTGGTGAAATCATTGGATTATCAACAATCTGTTTATTATGTACATTAAGTAACAATTCTTCTTTATTCATATCTATTCTCCTTGATTAAAACTATCTCTATCTAAGACATAGTGATGTTTACTTTGATTTTGTTTAATTGTAGATTTTGCTTGTTGTTGTAAATACTTATATTCATTATAAAAAGATGATACTGATACTTTTTGTCCACCTTTTGCCATTACAATCGTTTGTTCTAAACGATCATCACTAATAACTTGAACATTATAATGCTTAACCAATGAGCCAGTTGCTTTTTCAATGTACATGTCTGCTGTTTGTGCTTGTTTAGTATATACGATATGCAAACTATGATATTTTTCATTACTACCTATCCCACCTACTACTTTATATGCATCAAAAACTACAACCACTGTACATTGTTTGTACCCTTGATAATCAAGTAATATATCGATTAATTTCGAGCGAGCCATATCAATATTATCTTGAATTAGGTGTTTTGTCTCTTCTAAACAATGTAACACATTATATCCATCTACTAATATGTACGTCTCTTGTTTATGATAAGTTGTATTAAGTATTTTATCATTCTTAATGTTTTGTTTTCGTAAAATATCTTTTTTACCATATGTTTGATAGAAAATATCTTCTAATTCTTCATCGCTACTTTGATACTGTTTTCTTTTTACAACAACAGGTGTAATTTCTTTTTCTTTTGTTTTAAAAGCACAGTGCATATATTCATGGACACGATTATATTCAACTTGAAACCCTGCCCCTTGTTTACAAAAGATAGAGCTGCTAGGAAAATCTATATCTACTAATGGATGATAATTGATTGTTGCAATTACCTCATCTTGATTTGAGCATTGTTTATACTGTTGCACTTGTGAGCTATATTTTGCTTGGCCTTTTGTAAGGATTAATATTTCTTTGCTAAACTCTTGCATTTTTGATAGAGGTGCTTCTCCTTCAATTTTACAAATAAATCCATCATCACTTACTATTTGATAAGTTCCAAGTCGGATATCAATCTCATAAATCACCTTTGATACATAATTAGTAGGTGCCTCAATATCAAAGCTTACCATTGGTTCAAGTAAGCACGACTTGGCTTGCATTAATCCTTGACGAACCGCTCGATAGGTTGCTTCTTTAAAATCTCCACCTTCGGTATGTTTTTGATGGGCTCTACCATCAATTAATGTAATTTTTAGACCAGTTAGTGGATTTCTAGTTAATACACCTGGCACCTGATTAGCTTTTAATAATGATATGATTTGATTTTGATGCTTCGATGATAATGTCTCACCATGGACAATAGACTCTACAATAAAATCATTTTTATTTTCTAATGGTTCCATGTATAGAACTACTTCAGCATAGTGACGTAGTGGTTCAAAATGTCCTACACCATATACTGGATTTACAATAGTTTCTTTATATGGAATGCTTCCTGGTAAAAAATCAATGTCTAATCTATATTTTTCTGTAAGAATATATTTTATAATTTCTAAATGAACTTCCCCCATTACCGATATTTCTATATCTTTTGTTTGATTATTTATATGCATGTGAAGATTTGGGTTTTCATCATTTAATGTGTGTAGTGCTTTTAAAACATCAGGGTATTCTTTATCATTTCTAATTTCAATTTTATAGTTTATAAAGGAATCTAAAATTGTTTTATTATTATCATTATCAAAACCGATAGTATCTCCAATTTGGAAGTTTTTTAATCCTTTTATAGTACAAACATCGCCAGCAAAGACTTCATCAACAGTCTCATATTGAAGTCCAGAATACATTCTTATCTGATCTATTTTTTCATCATTTTCAAGTTTTTGTTTAACCTGAAAACTTCCACCTAAAATCTTAACATGTGTTAGTCGATTACCATCCATGTCATGACTTATTTTAAATACTTGTCCTTGTGAAATAGCTTGATACTGTTTTTGTTGAACATAGTTATTTAAACCATCTAATAATTCACTAACTCCTTGATTTTTCAATGCTGATCCAAAGTATGTTGGTAAAATCATTTGATAATGGATTACCTTTGAAATATTATCTTTGCTAATAGTTCCTAGTTTTGTATATTCTTGTAATAATTCATCACTTGTTAAAGCGATATTTTCTAACTCGGTGTCGTCTAAGTTTGTAAAATTAATTGCCGGTAACTTTGTAAATTTTTCAATTTCTTGTAATAATTCCTCTTTTGTTTTTTCACTGATGTCCATTTTATTTACAAATATGAATGTTGGTACACGATAATGTTGTAGTAACTTATAAATAGTTTTCGTATGACTTTGCATTCCATCGACACCACTAATCATTAAAATCGCATAGTCAAGTACTTGCATAGCACGTTCCATCTCATAGGAAAAATCAATATGCCCTGGTGTATCTAAGGTTGTAAACTCAACACCTTTATAACGAAAGCGAGCCTCTTTACTATATACTGTAATCCCTCTTTGTTTTTCAATATTATCAAAATCCAAATAAGCATTTTGGTGGTCTACTCTCCCCATTTGTGAAATAATCCCACATTGATAAAGAATATTTTCATGTAATGTTGTTTTTCCAGCATCAACATGTGCTACAACTCCAATGGTGATTTTTTTCATAAATTCTCCTTTCTATACGATAAGTTGATACAATAATACTATTAGGGGCATTGTAATACTACAAAATACTACTGATAAGACATTTATTGTACTAGTTCTTTTTGGTGATTTATTATAAAGTTGAGCAAATTGACTAATTGTTGCAGCGACTGGAGCACAAGCTGCTAGTACTGTTATTAATAAAATATCTTTTGCTTCAGGTATAATTGTAACAGCACCTGATAGTTTAATTATTAATACGATTAAAATTGGTAAAACAATTAAGCGTAAAAATACAATTAAAAAGTTTCTTTTATCCATGAACATTTCTTTTAAACGAATTTCACCAAGTGACATTCCAATTACAATCATTGATAGTGGACCGATCATAGAACCTAGATTACTAGCTGTATTTTCAACAATACTTGGCACTGGAATACGTGATAAAAATAACGTTAACCCAATTATAACAGCAATTACATTAACATTTTGAAATATTTTACGAATATCAAAACCACTATGTCCACAAACCAGATTTTTACCATGTGTCCACATAAAAATAGTTTGAATCATAATGTATCCACTAGTATATATAACCCACTCAGGGCCAAGTATCGCCCCTACTAAAGGTATAATTAGATTTCCTGCATTTGAATAAATAAGTGATGCTTTTTCAGTTGTGTCTAAATGAAATACTTTATCAAGTAACATCGTTGATACTTGAAAAGTTATTTGAACAACTATTGCAGCAATTATAGCAAGTACTAATCCCTGTAAAACACTTTGATCAAAATCAATTAAGTATGCATTGATGATACTACAAGGACTAACAACATAAAGTGTTACAATTGATATTGTGCGGCTATCTGTTATTTTTAAGAATTTTAGTTTTACAAGTAAAAAACCGATAAATAATATTATAAATAACCCAACTATTTGATTTGCTAATAAAAAACTAAGTTCCATGTTTTACCCTCACTTTATTCTTTAATAGTATAAAGGAAATTTGTGTAAAAACATAGAACTTTCATATTATAAAAATATTTATTTATACTTATCAAAAAATAATTCACTATCGTTAAGATATTCTTCAATTACAGCAATAACCCCATATTTAGAATTAGCTGGTGCAATGTTTTTATACTTTTCTTTAAGCTCGCTACTACCATTTTCCATAACAAAAGGAATACCTGCAACTTCTAACATTTCATCATCATTTGCTTGATCACCAAATACCATTACAGTTTCTTTATCTAATTGTAATTTATCTAATAAGTGTATTAAAGCACTACCTTTATTACACCCTTTTTTTACAATATCAATATAACCATAACCACTACTTACTACATCAATTGTGTCAGTAACTAAGTGTTGTAATTGATCTTCATAAATATCTGCCTCACTAGGATCAAATACAAGTGAAATTTTAAATACATTATCATGAATATCTTCTAATCTTTGAACATATTTCACATTTGAAAAATATGTGCATGCATTGATTTTATTTTGGTTACTTGAGCTATTTAAAACATAAGCATGTTCATTTGCAGAGACAACAATAAAACATGGCATCTTTAAAACAGTATTTAATGATACTAAGTACTCTTGTGTTGTCAAAGTAATCATATTACATACTTTGCTACTAGCAATACTAAGTGCACCATTTTCTGCAATATAATGAATTGAATCATCATTATCAAATAAATTATGCAGCATAGCATATTGATTACCACTAGCTACAACAAATTGAATATCTCTTTTTTGTAGCTCTCTTTGGATTTTTGAAAATCTTTTTTTATCAAAATAACGATTATCATCATAAAATGTTCCATCAATATCAGTTACTATCATCTTAATCATATTCATCCCCTCCTATTTCAACGAATCTAATTTTGACATATAACTTGCAACAATAAAACCAACACAACCACTTACGATACAAAATACAATTTCGTATAAATTATAATATTTAACTGGAATAATTAAAACTGTCGTCGCTACAGTAATACCAAATACCGCATGCATAATATAACTATGATACTTCTTTAATAACCATACAAACACTTTAGCAAATGTAAAAACTGTTATAATCATTGCTGGCAGTGCACATACATATACAATCACATCAAAACTAGTAAAACTATTTAACAATGGCTCATATAAACCTAATGATATTAAAATAGCAGACGATGAAAGTCCTGGTATTACTGAACCTAATGCCCATAATATACCACAAAAAACGTAAGCGATAGGTGTTGGACTTATCGTTATACTTGCAAAATATGTTACATAACCTAGAACGAGTAATAAAACCACACCAGATAGTATCATATACATGTAACTAAGACGATTTCGAATTTGACTTCCCGCTTCTTTATACATATCTGGCAAAGTACCAATAATTAATCCAATAAATAACCACAATGTTATATTAGCATTTGTAGTAAACGCGAGTTGTAAAAGATTTGCAAGTAAAATAAAACCAATCACTGCTCCTAGTACTAATGGAATCATAATCGACAAATTGTTTTTAAAATTCTTTTTTGGGTTTGCAAGTAATTCCATAATCGGTGTATATACACCAAATACAATTGCTAGTACACCACCAGATACTCCAGGAAGAATTGCCCCAGAGCCAATAAACATACCAACCACTACATATTTTATAAACTTTACACGATGTAATTGCATAATCTACAACTCCTTTACTAATTATTATATCATAATTTCCTATAAATATTATCTAGATATGCAAAAAAAGCCTTTGTAAGGCTTTTTATTTGTATGACTTTTGTAAAATTGTTAATACATCATCATTTGTAATTTCAATTGGGTCTACCATAAACAAACCACCCATTGTATCACGAGCATTTGACATATATTTATCTAAAGCATCATATTCCATACCATAGCTTGACATTTTAATATCATCAACTTCACAAGCTACTTGAAGTTCAACTAAGGCATCAACAAAATCCATTGAAGAAGTTGCATCATTTTTTCCTAAAGCTTTTGCCATTGCAATCATACGCTCTTCACATTTTTTAGACTGCGCAATATGTGTATAATACTCTTTACTAATACTAATTAATGCCGCACCATGTTCAAAGTTTGAATGATATGCACTTATTGCATGAGCAATACTATGTTCACTTGTACAACCTGATGTCGATTCAACCATTCCAGCAAGTGTATTTGCAAGTGCAACATCACCGCGAGCATCAATATCCTTACCATTTGCAACTGCTTTAGCTAATGATTTACCAATCAATTCAATTGCCTTTAATGCATACATATCACTCATTACATATGCGGTATTATTTAAGTACCCTTCGGTACTATGGAACAATGCATCAAATCCTTGATAAGCTGTTAACATTTTAGGAACTGTTACCATTACTTCTGGATCAACAATTGCTAGTACTGGAAATGTTTTATCATATCCAAAACCAATTTTTTCATTTGTTTCAGTTTTTGTTGTAACCGTCCAAGGATCAGCTTCTGTTCCGGTACCAGCAGTTGTTGTAATCGCAACAATTGGTAATGGATCATTTTCTACAGGCATACCTTTTCCAGTTCCACCATTTACATAATCCCAGTAATCACCAGGGTTAGTAGCCATTATTGCAATTGCTTTGGCTGCATCAATTGGACTTCCTCCACCCAAACCAATAACAAAATCAATCCCATTATCTTTACAGAACTGACCACCATCTTGAACATGTTCTTTAATTGGATTTGGAAGTATTTTATCAAATACATGATATTCAATACCTATGCTTTCTAATTGTTTTGTTACTGTTTCTAAGTAACCATATTTTTTTACTGAAGTACCATTTGTTGTCACAATTAGCGCTTTTTTTCCAGGTAAATCAAATTCACCTAATTTTTTAATTGTTCCTTTTCCATAAACAATTCTTGTTGGTATATAATAATTAAACATCATTAACGTCCTCCTTTTTTTTATTATATCAAATTGTATAAAATAATTATGTTCTTTCATATTATGAAAAAAACTTATGAAAAAAACTAGCAGTGCTAGTTTATAAAAACAGTTTTAATACTTGAAAATTATTTTCCTCAAAATAGTGTAATCGCTCTAACAAAAATAATGATTCTTTTGATGCACTACGATATTGATGTTGCCTTTTAACAGTATCAATAATACCCATTGCACTACCTTGCATTAACATAGAAGCTATATGACTATTACTTTTATCTTTTATTGTTTGTAAATTCATCATCATATATGTTTGTAATTTAACCTTTAAACTATTTGTAAGTTCTTCTTTACTACTAAAAATAGACAAAATATCATTCATAATATCTTGATACCCTTTTGCTTGTCTTTGCAAATGTTCTTTAAAAACTGAGTCATTGATGTATGTCGCTAATTTCTTTGTTGTAAACATCCCCATTTCACTATTTTGGTATATATATAATAATAACTCTTTATCCATAATATGCCTCCTTAGATCGTATTATGGATAAATATTTGTAATTTATACTAATTTTTAAAATATTTTATATAAAATGCCGTTCCTTTGTTAATTGTTGATGTAACATCAATAATTCCGTTATCCTTAGTAATAATTGCTCTTGCAAGATTTAGACCAACACCAATATTATTAATATTTGCATCAGCCCCTTTATAAAATCTTTTAAAGATTTTCTTTAACTCAGTTTCATCAATTCCTCTTCCATAATCCCTGATACATATTTCAACATAAAAGTTTGTATCAGTTACTTGGATATCAATTTTACCGCCAGAATCACTATGTTCAATAGCGTTTTTTACAATATTTGATAATGCTTCTACTTGCCATGTAGTATCTACATTCATCAATGCTTGACTATCTGAAATATTTAGTTTACATCCTTTATGTTTTAATAAACTATCCATCTTATCACGAACATCTTTTAACAACTCGTTGACAGTGACAGGTGTTTTTGTAAAACGAATAACATCAGCATCAAATTTAGATAATTTTAATAAGTTTAAAATTAGTATTTCCATATTCTCTATTTGATATTTAATGTCTTGCAAAAATTCTGTTTGTAATTCTTTATCCATGTTTTCATCGTCAATTATATTATCAATTAAAATCAAAGAACTTGTAACTGGTGTTTTTAATTGATGAGATACATCAACAATATTATCTTTAATCGCAATTTTTTCTAATTTTGTTTGCATAGCTTGTTCCTTTAAAGCGATTGTGATTTTGTACAATTCATCTTTTAAATAAGATAAATCACTTTTACTAGCATCATTTATATCATACTTATAATTCCCATTATCTAAAGATTTTGTGTATTCGATAATTTGATCGTATTGATGCTTTTGATTCTTTTTAAAGACGATAATAGCACTAAATGCAACAATAACAATTGATTCAACAATCACAATATTTAGAAATACATTATGAATAAATATATCTTTCATGTGATTTGTTAAAAACAAATCATCAACACGATATCCAAAACGTTCAAAATTAGCTAGTTGCTCATCTTCACCACTTAAAATTTCAACTACATCTACTTTGTTAATTGGATTATCTAAAGCATTGTTTACAACCGTAAAAAACAATTGATTATTATATAAATTAATATTTTGATAATTATAAAGTGTTAAAAAGAAAGTGATTGTACAACTTATGATTGATAGGCATATAAATAATAATATTTTCTTAATCATCATTATCAATACTTACCATATACCCCATGCCTTTAATTGTTTGTATGTAGTTACTATTTAATTTTTGACGTATACGCTTGATGTTTACCGATAAGGTATTGTCATTTACAAATTTATTGTTTTCATCCCAAATAACTGAAAGTATTCGATCTCTAGTAATAACTTTATTTATGTTTGTAAACAATAACATAAGTATTTGATATTCAATATTCGTAAATTCAATTCTTGAATTATCGACATATACTTGTGATTTATTTATATCCACTACAATATTTTTGTAATATAGGTAATCACTATTTGTTCTTAGTAAGACTTTTTTTATACGTGCAACTAACTCATTATTGCGAAATGGTTTAACTATATAATCTTCTGCAGTTTCTAATCCTTTTACTATATCCTCTTCAAGATCATTTGCAGTTAAAAAGATAATTGGTGACTTAGATACTTGACTTGCAATATCAAATCCATTGCCATCAGGCAAAGATATATCAAGAATGATTAAATCATATATATTATTAATTAAAGACATTGCCTCCTTATACGTTGTGGCAATATCAACCAAGTACTCTTTTTGAAGTAAATGTAATAAACCTTTTACAATAATTGCATTATCTTCTACAAGTAATATTTTTTTCATAACATTTCTCCCTCTTTTTCTATAGTATACAGGAAAAGAAACTTAAAAATAAGTTTCTTTTACGTATTTTCATCTTTAATTGTTTCAATTAGATTTTGTTTGTTTATTTTTGACATTGATATACTCATTATCATATATACAAGTAATATAACAACAACCGTTGAAACCAAGATTTGCATAACTGGTACTTCATAATATAATATTTGGATATTACCATCAATAAGAAGTTTATATAAAACATATGACAGTGTTGTTCCAATTAATATCCCCCAAAATAGTGATTTGAAACAGTAGAAAATACATTCTAATCGAATCATATGTTTAAATTCTTTTTTTGACATACCAATTGATTGTAACATTGCAAATTCCTTTGCACGCAGCTTCATATTTGCAGAAATTGTATTGAAAATACTAGTAATACCAATCAGTATAATTACACCAAGGAAACCATATATGAAAATATAGAATAATAAATTAATATTAGCCTGAGCTCTTTCCATTTCTACCATATTTATTATGTTTGTTACTACATTATTTCTAAGTCCGATTTCTTCTAATTCCAAAGTTGCACTATCAATATCTTCTGTTTGAATGTAAACATTTAAATCTGAGTACAAGTAATCATCTACAGATAGATCACTACTTATTAGTATTACAGGTCTATCAGTATCGCTGTCTACCCCTAATACTTCAATATCTTCGATATATACAAGATCAAGTGTTACACTAGTTTCTGTATCCGAGTAACTCCTAAATGTAATCTCTTTAATATTTGGGTCTATTACATGTACTTCTTTATACTCATTATCAACTTTATCAATTACTTTTCCTGGTATCAAGATTCCTTTATCTTTTGTGTCTTCAGGTAAGTTGTATGTATCAAGAATTCTTTGATATTCAGAGTTACCAATACATATAATTCCGATACTAGTAGACATCCCATTTGGGTATTGGTTGTGTAAATTACTAGTTGGGTCACTTGCAAGCATATCTTTAATTCCTTGTGAAAGGATATCATCATCAGTCAAAACATAACCATATGTAGTAACATTCACTCTTGATTTTGTAGTTATTCCCTCGATTTCATTTACCACTTTATCTTGAAGCGCATAATCAACGGTTTCACTCCCTTCTACCCATGGAAGATTTATATTCATTGCGATATCATAGTTGCTCTGTGCATACATTTGGGTACTTGTATCTAGTGTTGTATTCATTAGATATGTTAAAGATATAAATGTTATAACAGAAACTGCAATCGATATGGTAATAGTGCGATATTTTGATTTGTTTCGTTTCATATTCTTATATGCTAGTACCCCACCAGATTTAAACAATTTTTTTATAATGTTTGGTGCTTTCATTTTTGAAGATTTCATTGTTATTGTTTTACTATTACGTAGAACTTCTATTTCACTAATTTTACCTGCTTTGCGTGCTGAAGCCATTGCTGACAAGAATATTGTTATAAAACCTAGTACTACACCAATAATAATTGCATATACATTTACATGAAAAACTAAATCAAATGAATAATTACTAGAACTATACGAAGTAATTAATAGCTGACTTGTAACTTCAAGTAATATATAACTAGCAAGTAATGCTGATAATATACCTATTGGGATACCTATAAACCCAAAAATAAGCCCTTCCTTATATACCATCATACGTAGTTGTCTAGGCGTTGCTCCTACACTAGAAAGCATTGCATAAAGTCTTGTTTTTTCATCAACTGCAATCGCAAATGAATTACGTATACAAAATATAGATGTAGCAACAATAATTAGCGCGCAAATTGAGCCTACAACAATAAGGGTATTCATTGTTTCATCTTCTATACTATACCCTGCCCATCGAAAGAATTCATCGTTATGCACTACCGTATATTGTTTTTGACCGATTTCATCATGACTTAAGTTATCACTAACTGATAAATAGTCTGCTGGATTTGTATATAAAACATGTATGTCAGCATTATCAAATGGATAAGTGGATACGGTAAATAAAGATGTCATTGCCCAATTTGTTACATACGTATATGGTGATATAATTCCTGTTACAGTATATGTTTTTTTACCATTAGAAGTGTACGTTGCTGATTCAACGTATTCTTCACCAGTTGTTGCATCTTTTACTATATTCTCTTCTTTATCACCAATATTAAACTCAAATGTCTGACCAACTTCAATACCATTAGTTCGACTAAAATTGCTATCAACAACTATTTCATCACCGTTTGTTGGTAATTTTCCTTCAATTAAATTGTTTTCATATTGTTTTATTCCTTGAACATCAATAGCTGTTATTACTTCTTCAGCATAACCGTTTTGAGTATATGATATTTCTTGACTATAATACAGTGATTCTATTTCTTTATTATTATCAAAGTATTTAAAGTCATCACTTTCAACATCCATAAATACAGAATGTTGATTTCCATTTTGTTCAATAGCATTTAGTTTCAATGTTTCTTGCAATGATGAAATTAAAGAAAACGTTGCAACAATTAAAGCTGTTGATAAAATTATTCCAATAATGGTAATAATACTACGTTGTTTATTTCTTTTTAAACTATCAAGTGTTAATTTATTTAATATCTTCATATTGCATTTCATCCTTTACAATACGACCGTCTTCAATCGTTATAATACGATCAGCAGCTTTTGCGATTTCAATATCATGAGTAATCATGATAATTGTTTGTTTGTATTTTTTATTTGATAGTGTTAATAAAGAAATAATTTCTTTAGAAGTTTTTGAATCTAAATTCCCAGTTGGTTCATCAGCTAAGATAATTGAAGGATTATTTATTAAAGATCTTCCAATTGATACTCTTTGTTGCTCCCCACCAGATAACTCATTAGGTAAATGATGTTTACGATGTGATAATCCAAGTGTTTCTAGTAATTCAAACAAACGTTCTGTGTCTACTTTACGACCATCTAAATCACTTGGTAATGTAACATTTTCTAACGTTGTAAGGATTGGTATTAAATTGTAAAACTGATAAATAAGTCCAACATGACGTCTTCTAAATATTGCAAGTTTATCACGTTTTAGTGAAAAAATATCAGTACCTTCAATATATACCTTTCCACTCGTTGGTTTATCTACCCCACCAAGTAAATGTAATAAAGTACTCTTTCCAGACCCAGATTTCCCTACAATTGCTACAAACTCACCTTTGTTTACTGAAAAAGATGTATTATTAACAGCAATTACTTGATTAGATCCTGTTTTGTATTCTTTTGTTAAGTTTTCTACTTTTAAAATTTCCATTTTTATCTCTCCTTTACAATAACAGTATATCTATTCAAAGTGACAACTACGTGACATACTAAAAAAATGATATATTACTATCATTTTATTTTGTTTATAGCTATATATAATTCATTGATTTTTTCATCACTTGATTTATCTATTGGAAGCATTTTTTCGATATATTTAATTGCTCTATTTTTATCTTTTTGATGAATATACATACTTGCAAATAATGAATAATAATCATTTTTTGCAGTAGTAGATGTAGGTTTGTTTTTTATTTGTTGCATAGCACTAATCGACTTTTGAATATCTTTTGTATCATTTAAGTTTTTTACAATATCTTGTATTTCATTATAAAATGCCTTGTTTTTACTTCTAGAAACAAATGTTTCTACAAGCACAAATAGAAATGCATGTACAATAAACACTGTTACTAATGCCGTAAGTAAATAGTTTACTGGTACTAGAAATAATGAAATAACAACACAAGGTATAAATGTTCCAACATATAACATGGTTCTTTTTTTATTCTTATTAGCTCTTTGTTTTTGAATGCTATGTTTCATGTTGCGTTTTTGTTTTTTATTAATAATGGTATCTAAATATCCAATATTTTCTTTTTGGTTATTTATTAGCTTATCCTTTTCTTTTATGCGATAAACATGATTATCACCATTATGAAACTGAATAGTCAAAGTATGATACAATGCATGAATATCTTCAATCCCTTGAATATCTTTAAAAGATACAATATCTACATAAATAATTTCTTTTGTTTTAGAAGAAATACTTGCAAATAACAAGTAATCATTTGATGGTATCAAATAATATTCTTTAGATATTTTTTCATTATTATCAAATACTTTATTAACCTTTAACAGTTTGGAATATTCAAATGAAAATTCTTTATCATTAAATAATGATTTAATTTTTTTCTTTATTAAATGTATATCTTGCATTAGCATTACCTCTTTCATAATTTCCTATATTATATAGTAGTTACTTTGTATTTACAAACTTATATTCATATATAAATATAAAAATACACCCTACTAAGTAACATAATATATCTTTAATATCAAACACAGTACCTACTAATACTGACATAAAGCGATTATCTTGCATACCTAATAACTCTACTATGTTTATATATTGTAGTAGTTCAATTCCTAATGCAAATAAGAATATATATGCCGGCAATAAAATGTTTCTACTAGGCGCCCAAATCTTTATAAATAAATATACTACCACTACTACAAGTACATCACCAACATATGGTCGAATAAATGCATCACTAACAAACAGTGCAATTACAACCTCTACTACAAGCATTAAAGAAAATGCCACTGCATATTTAATACGTAAACTATTCATCTTTTCCCCTCTACTTATCCTTAGTTTGTTACTTATTATATCATATTATTATTTTGTAACATATCTAAAACACAGAGATTTCTCTCTGTGTCTTTTTTGTTAAAACAATTTATTGAGGTCAATATTCTTGTCAAAGATAAGTTCATCAATAATATTATACATACACCATACGTTGTTTTTATAATCATATACTAGAAAATCATTATCATAACAATCAGCAATTGGTAGTAACATCTGTTTAATAAAATCTACATGCAAGTCACTGTTTGCATCAACAATTTCCTGAAAACTAAGTATACGACATTCATTATCTAAAAATATTGATTTTTCATTATTCGTAATGATTTTTTGAATTTCGATAGGTAATGTGCATTTGTATGTATCATTTATGATTGTTACTTTACTTTGATTAATATTTGTATTCTCTAATGAATTTACATATTCTGTTATCAACATGTTAATTACCCTCTACTTTCTTCCATCAATTTATTTAGTGGCCCACCTTTTTCATGAATTCCGCTATGATCATAGTGATTGTTTGCATGTAATGGTGTTATATTGTTTACTTCATTTGTACCACCTAACTTAAGTGGAACAATATGATGAGCATCGTATTTATCACCAGCCTCACGTAATAAAGATCCATTTTTACTATATACATCTTCTTTATAAGTTGGCCATTCTTTGCCATTTTTTTCTTGCCACCCAGTAATTAAATTAGCCTTTTCATTCTTGAATTCTTTTCTATTTTGTGCTACTTCTTCTTTACTTGTTTCTTGAAAATTTTTAGGATCTATTTTATCACTATCAATTGTATCAGGATATTCACTTACTTCCATTAAGTCGTCTGTATAATCGTCACATAGGGTTTCTTGTGTTTCAATACGTGTATCAGGATTATATGCAGAAATATCACCTGCTTTTGGAGTTCCTTCCATAGGTTCAATTCGCTTATCCGGGTTAAAGTTACTTCCCTTTGATGGTTCAACTTTTATGTTATCATTGTTATTTTTATTTAATTCCATATTTATTTCCTTGGTAGTCCTTTCTGTAAATCTAATAATGCCTCACTTGGATTAGTACGTAAATATATCAAGTAATTATATGCCCCAAGTACTGATAAAGGAAACTCATCTACAAGCTTTTTGACACTATATCCTTCAACAATTATCATATCAATATTTTCAAAATCATTTTGGATGTATTTTACAAATTCACTTTCTATATCTTGGTGTTCGTGAATACCATCATACTCTTGAGTTATTCGATAATCATTTAATTGTATTACATTTTTTAAATATTGTTTAATAATTATTTCATTATCCATTACGCATCCTCCTTTTATATTAAATCCACTATACTTTTTGCATATAAGTTTGCATCAACTTCTAATGGTTGTGTTTTATATGCAAGATAATTATCAAGTGGCAATATATAGTTTTCGCTATTAAATTTTAAAACTTTATCAAAATCAGATAAATCTTCATCTGCTTGATTTATTCTTTCTTCTTGCCAGCAATGACGCAATTCATGAGCTAATATTTCGAGTATAAGCGTTGGTTCATCAATGTTTCCAAGTCCAAGTATTACTGTATTTTCTTCAGGGATATACATTCCAGCCTCGTTTTCATCGTAGAAAAATTCATATTTAAGTAAAGGTGGATCTTTAATACCTAGGTCATCAACAATATATTTATAGGCAAGAGAGATAACCATATCTAATTCACCAACATCTAAGTTATACCATATATCTTTATCGAACAGTTGAAACACTTCATCACCTACAAAATCAACCCTTTTATCAGGATTAAATTGTGTAGTTTCACCAGTATCTTTTTTTTCTACCTCAGATATACCCTGACTATTAGATTCCGTGTTTTTACTTGATTCAACAGTAGGTTTAGTAATTTCACTCATTATCGAAGTCCACCTTTATTGTGCCACTTCTCCAAATCGGCTATATTATTCTTTTCATGTAAAATGTGTTCAGTAATTATAGCTTGTGCAATATCTCGATGAATACGACGTGCAACTTGATTCGATATTAATTTATTTAATTCATTTTGAACTGCACTTGTCCAATCTTGTGGATTGTCAGAGTTTTTATATCCGTCAACTAATGCATTTTTGACACTTGGAAATAATGCACTCATTATTGGAGCAAGTAGTGTAATTTTATCTACTTTAGGTGGATTATCAATCAACTTTATAATATTAACTTTTAAAGCGTCACGGATTTGTAAAGCATCAATTTTTTCTTTAAATATCACTTCATCTTCTATTACTACACCTTGACTTAACGCTCTAGCAACCGCAATACAATCAGCTACTTTATTTTTTTGTATAACAAATTCATCGCTATTATTTTTATATAATGTTTTTGATACTCTTGCCTTTTTCACCTTACATAAAACTGGTTCAATCCATTCATTTTGGTAAACTGCTGCCACTCCTAAAGGAAGTTTTGCAAGTTCCATAATCTGATCATCATCTAAATTTGCAGCTCTACCAACAAGTTCTCTATCAGACAAATCAGGCAATCTCATAATAATTTTTGTGTTTGTATTACGAATTGTTGCCATATCTAGAAGACCCGGTGCTTGATCAGCAATAATAAACCCTTCACCATAAGTTCTCATTTCTGCAATCGCGTTACCTAACATCTCTACACTTTTACCTAGTAAATTTGCACTATCTCCACTTTGTTCTGTTGAAGTACGTTTTAATAAGTTATGTGCTTCTTCTAAAACCGTTATATGTTTTAATGGTTCGTTCATACCAGAATAAGAACTCATTCGATGTTCTTGTAACTTTAATACTAGCATTCCCATAAGTAAAGTTTTAGTCTCACTTGATCCAACTCTACTTAAGTCAACAATAACATTTTCATCAAATAAATCTGTATTAGATATTTCATCACTTGTAAATATCATTCCGTATATACCGTTTGTAAGTGATTCAAGTCTAGTTAATAGTGCTCCTTTATATGCTCCTTTATTTTCATTATCATATTCACTAGAATCAATGATTACTTTTATATTTTTACATATATCTTTAAACGTTGGATAATATGTATCATTATATTCATTTATTGAAGTAGTTAAATTCCAACCACATTCACTATATGAATCCTCTACAGCTTTTTTTAATACTGCTGGCATAGCAGCATACATCGGCCAACATACATTGAATATTTCAACTAATCTATCGATATGTTCTAACACATGTATATTTGATGGAAAACTAAATGGATTAATTCTAAGTAGTGGTGTAATCTTTGGGTTAGTTCCATATACATTTATATCTTCATCAAAACTATAGGCATGCTTATATTCCCCTTTTGCTGGTTCGATAACCATAAATTTTATATCATTTTTCATTGCTTCATTTAATATTTGATAAACTGTATTACTTTTCCCAGAACCTGTACTCCCGGTAATAAAAGTATGAGAAGCAAGTGATTTAATATTTAATGAAACTGGTACATCTTCTTTATGGTTCATATGAAATATGTGTCCTAGTTTTAACTGTGGTTGACTTTCATCAATGACATCATATGTATTAATGCTTCTACCAAACTCAGCACATTTGATTACTGGTAGTCCCGAAACTGACTTTTGAGGAAAGTTTAAAGCATATGATAACTCTTTTCCTGAAAGACTCGTTGTAGAATTAACTATTGGTGGATAAACTAAGAAACTTGAATCATTATCGACTACACTAGGGTTCAGTCCAAATATAGGATGACGTAGTTGTCGCAAATAATTACATATCTCTTTTGCATCTAGGCTATTTACACCTAAATCTCCACGCCACAAATTAATTGTTGAATCAGACAAATATGATTCCTCTCCCTGAGTTAAAGCAACATATGAATGAGCAACATTATTAACAATGTCCTTATCCTCACCTATAACATATGCTCCAAAATCCCACATACCTAAGGCACTACTTTGTTCGTATCGCTTCATTTGTTGTTCTAAAAGTTCTAAGGTATGCTTAATTGTATAATTTGTATAACTTTGTGTAATACCTTCATTTTTCCCAATTGTAGCAGTAACAGTTGAACTTCTTGAAAAATTAGCACCAAAGTTAGCTCCTAAGCTTTTAGAAAGTGTTGACCCTACTGCACTTCCAACAGTTTTACTTATGGATTTACCAGCAGTATTTGTAATTCCACTTGTTAATGAGTCAGTAACTGATGAACCTGTAGAAGTAGATGTACTGCGATTTTCAGTATGACTGTAATTAACCGCTGCAACTTTTAATCCCATGCTCCCCCCTACTGTATCACTTGACCCGGTTGTATCTGATACACTTTCATTAGTTCCCTTTGAATGGGATTGGCTATGTGAGTCAGATGTTGATGTTGTGTCAGTTAATGTTTCTCCTGTGTTTGTAGATTGGTTTGTACCATTTTGGCTTCCAACACTAGCACCAACATTTACACCTACAGTAGCTGATGAACTTGTCGAATCAGATTCTGTATAGGTAAAGTTAGTTTGCCACGATGAATATGGTGCAAGTGCTGAATATTGGGCAGATAGTTGTAACTTTTCTGCTTCTATATTTTGATTTGGTGATGCCAGCAAGATTATTGTGTATTCTTGTGTGATACTAGAGGGAATAATTCCATCCAGTAATTTCTCTATTGTTTGACTAATAAATTTTTCTGATTTTTCAGCAGGTATATTTGAGGTACATGCTACTGAATATGGTATTTCATTATCCAAACAAGGTAATGTTCCAATGCCGTGTTCAGATGACCAAGTTGATCCTGGAAAGTTTCCTTTTATCGCATCTTTAAGTCGTTGAATATATGATTCTACATCAACATTATTATTTGCATTCTTGGTATTAGTTACAGAAAGATAAACATTTGTTTTCGTTTTTGTCCTATTAAATATTAATGCTATATTACATTCTTCAGTTGAAAGTACTTTATATACATTAATTAGTTTTTCTAAATTATCTTCTTTTTTATCAACAATCCATTTTGTAATATTTAGAAATCGAATATTATACTTTGGGTTAAATAATGTCTCATATTCTTCGTCAGCTTTAACTGGTACATACAATTGCTTCAACTGTTTTAAATAAGCGTTATAAATTTCTACTGCCCCAGCCCCAAGTAAACGATTTGTATGCTCACTTGATGTTGAATCTGTAGGATCAGGCATTTCCATCAAATATTCATCTCTTTTGTCTTGAACTTTTTTTAATTGTTCTGGACTTAAACTTGATAGTTTTGCTACACCATCTCCGGCTTTTTGAGCTGCTTTTTTTATCATGTTTTTAACACCCATAATAATTCTCCTTATGTTTTATTTTACTTGCCAATTCATTATATGATTTATTTTTTTCTTTCCTACTTTGATTTTCTCTTTTTTATCTTCTAAATCGTAAATAACTTGTGTTGCTTCTTCAATATCTTTTTGTTTTTGTGATAGCTCTGGGCTATAGTTTACAATATTATTTTGGATTGTTGAAAGCAATTGATCAATCCAGGTATCAAAAACATGAATGTGTTTTTTACTTACAATTTTTGATACTTCTTGTACATATTTTTCAAACAAGTCATTGTAGTTCCCAACAACTTTTTTGATATTCAATCTATCTGCTTCAAAAATAACAAAGTCACCTAAACGAACTCCTTGTAGATAATTCTCTAACGTAAATGATACATCTTCAAATTGTGTAAATTCGATATCTTGAAATGTCATGATTATATCTGCTAGTTCGCTACGTTTAGCATCAGATAAAGCTTCAGAACCGGTAATGATTCTTGATAGTTCATTTTTTATATCCATTGATCTTTCATGCCAATACTCTTTAGAAGCAGTATCAACAACTTCTTTTGAAGACGTTGATTGAATATTAAATTCTTTATTTAATCTTGTAAGTAATAGTTTTGATGTTGATCTATTAATTTCTTTTAACAACGACTTTCTTTGTTCAAAGTCATCAAATGTATCTTTTGCATCACCAACTAAGTTTTTTCCTAGTGATTTAACAGAATTAATATTTTTATTTTTAATTACTTCATCTACCCCTACTTTAAAGTTTTCTTTTAATGACCCCATTGAATTTTTTGCTTGTTCATCTTTGATATCAAAACTTAATGAATCTTTTTGTGCTTCAAAGATATCCTTTTCTAAGGACTTAATTTCTTCGTATTCAAATGATGGCTTTGAATCAAATGGATTATCTTTCATTTTAATTTCATAATTAATTACATATTTATCTCTGTCCATGTTACTTGCAAATTTTACTTTAGTAATTAAATCTGCTTTTTCTTTTTCTAATGCAGCTTCTAAAGCTTCTTTAATTTCTGCACGCGTAGCAATTGCTTCATGTATATCAATTGATATGCATTCAATTGCTTTATCTAAATATGTAGTTGATTGTTTACACTTATTATACATTGCATAGTTTTGAGCAAAATTTTGTACTTCTAATTCTACTGAATGCAACCCACTATTTTGATATACTAAATCCTCATTAGAAGATTGTATTGTTTTTATTGATTTTTCTTTTAACTGCTTAGGCATTATATTATAGTTATATAATACAGTGTAATCTTCATCATCTTCGTCATCGAAAAACAGTTTTGATTTACGATATATTCTCTTTAAATGTTTGCTTGAAAACTTACCATCAGTTTTAGAACCTAGACCAAGAATTGATGAGACAAAAAATATTCCTTCATTATATAAATTTTTAGGAACTGCGAGATTCAATAATTGATCTTCTTTCTCTGGTGAATATATACCTTCTTCTGGTAGATCATTTTCATCAGCTTTGTTTACAACAATCAGAGTAAAACGCTCATCGATTTCTTTTAGATTTTTAATTATTTCATGTAATTTCATATTATCCATACTATCTAAAGTATCGTATTCTGATATATATATTGACATACCGTTTGTTAGACCTGCAAGTGCAGTTTCAAGCACTTCCAAGTGATCTTTATTTGTAGCTGAGTTTGATCCAGGAGTATCTAGTATTACAAATTTTGCGTCTACTTGATTCCAGATACCATTAAATGGAATTGTAACTTCTATAAGATCAGATGTGTTTTCACAATCAAATTGATTAATTATTGATAGTACTTTATTAACTCGTGTAGGTATTGATTCTTCTTGTATCTCATTTATTTCATCAATGATTTTAAGAACTAATGAATCATCACTGTCATCACATATTACTTCGTCTAGTTCATCATTTAAAATGATACTTACTTTTGCTGCACGTTTGAACTCGATACTTGCAATATTAAGTGTATGTGATTGAATAATCTTAAACATTTTTGCAGTTACTGGTTCATCGCCACTAGGTAGTATTTCATGTCCAATTAATGCATTAATAAAAGTAGATTTACCAGCACTATAGTTACCCATAATGCATAGTGGTACTACATCATTGGTTACTTCAATAAAGTTGTCAATATTTTTAGTGACTTCATCTTTATTATTTTTAGTATCAACAATTATCGGTCGTAAATCTTTAAACACAGATTTAATGTCTTCTAATAAATCTGCCGCACTATATAAATAATGACTACCATGCATAAGCGTAATATTATAGTCGCTATATATATCCTTACATACTGATTCTAATTCGTTGTAGTCTTCTTTCGTGCCTTCAAAAATTACTTGGCTTTCTTCATCTTCAACACCATATTCACGTACAATCTCTTTTATAGCATCACTTATAATAAATGGAAAGAATCCGCTTTGAAACTTTTCACTTACTAATTTGCTATTTGGATTATTTTCTTCATTTATACTATCCCAATCATTCGTTGAATCATTATATACTTGAAATTGATTTTCTTTAGTATATGGATTACATGTAATCTTGATTTTACTCATCATTATTCCTTGTATGATATTAATGTACCTTGTTTTACTAATATCATACGCTCCTTTCTTTG
>CAYJEM010000002.1:0-98867 GCA_964369175.1 uncultured Erysipelotrichales bacterium
TTTTCAAAACTTAAGAAAACGAATACTTCTACATCTTGGATTTGGATACCAATTTGTAGAAAAAAAGAGACAAACAACCAATTAATAGTTATTTGTCCCCCACTCTTGACACAGAGCCAGAAAAAGTAGGGAGTTACCCTACTTGATCAAACATTTTCTCTGCCATAACATTAAATTCCTCTATTTCAGCAGCTTGCTTTTCTTCTAGTTCTCTAGCAATACGCTCTGGAGATTTTAGTGGACCTCTTAAACCTGTACCAGCCGGTAATAATTTACCAATTAATACATTTTCCTTTAATCCAATTAATTCATCTTTTTTACCTTTAATTGATGCATCAGTTAAGATTTTTGTTGTTTCTTGGAATGATGCCGCAGATAAGAATGATTCAGTCTCTAATGATGCTTTTGTAATCCCTAAAAGAATAGGTCTTGCAACCGCTGGACGTTTACTAGTTAACAGTGAATCTTTATTTAATTGCGTAAAATCTGTAACGTTGATGTGCGTTCCTGGAAGTGCCCCAGTGTCTCCACCTTCGACAATTCTCATTTTACGTAACATTTGTTTAATAATAACCTCGATATGCTTATCAGAAATCTCGATACCTTGAATACGGTATACTTTTTGTACTTCTTTTAAGATATAGTTTTCAACAGTCTCTAAGTCAGCTACTGCAAGTAACTCTTTTGGATCAACTGAACCTTCTGTGATTTTAGCACCAATCTTAACTTCAGAATCAACAGAAACACGTAATTTTGCTCCATAAGGTGCTAAATAACTCTTTGTTTCTAAATCATTCGTAATAACCACTTCACTACGTCCGCTATTATCAAGAATAGCAGTTACAGTTCCGTTTATTTCACTAATTATAGATTTTGCTTTTGGATTTCTTGCTTCAAATAACTCTTGAATACGAGGTAAACCTTGAGTGATATCGGCTCCACCGGCAACCCCTCCCATGTGGAATGTACGCATTGTAAGCTGTGTACCTGGTTCTCCGATTGATTGAGCAGCCATAATACCAACTGTTTCACCAACCTCAACAAGTTCCCCTGTTGCAAGGTTACGCCCATAACATTTTTGACATACACCACGCTTAGATGCACATCCAAGTACTGAACGAATTTCTACTTTGGTAACACCTGCTAATTGAATATCATCTGCCATAGACTCATTAATCATTTGATTTGCTTCAATAATCACTTCACCAGTTTCTGGATGGATTACATCTTTTTGACTATAACGTCCTACTAAACGGTCTTTTAATGGAACGATTATAGTGTTGTCTGTTGTATTTACTAAGGCACTTACAACAAATCCTCTATCTGTTTGACAATCTTCTTGTGAAACAATTACTTCTTGTGCTACGTCAACTAAACGTCTTGTTAAGTAACCTGAATCGGCTGTCTTTAAGGCAGTATCAGTAGAACCCTTTCTTGCTCCATGGGTAGATGCAAAGAATTCTGAAGCTGTTAATCCCTCTCTAAATGATGACTTGATTGGAATCTCCATTGTTTCCCCTTTTGGATTTGACATCAGACCACGCATTCCTACTAGCTGCGTAAAGTTTGAAATATTACCACGGGCACCAGAATCTGACATGATGAAAATTGGATTTTTTGCATCTGCTTCGAAATCTGATTTAACTACTTCCTGTACTTGATCTTTTACACTACTCCATAATTTGATAACAATTTGCTTTCTTTCTTCTTCAGTGATTTTCCCTTTACGGTAGTAACCTTTGATAACTTCAAGTTGTGCATCTGCTTTTTCAAATAATTCATATTTTGCCTCTGGAACTTGAATATCGTATACCGATACTGTAATCCCTGCAATTGTAGAATAGTAGAATCCTTGATCTTTAAGTTTATCTAACATTACACTTGTATTCGATAATTCAGAGCTAATGAATACTTCATTGATAATGTTTTCTAAAGCTTTTTTATTTAATGGTTTAATGATTTCTCTTGATTCGATATGTTCTTTAATATTTACACCAACAGGTACGAAATACTCATCTGGGGTAGCTACTAAATTACGAGTAGATGGTTCATTAATGAATGGGAAAGCCCCATCAAAGATTTCATTGAAGAAAATCTTACCAACTGTTGTAATTAAGTAATTTCTATTTTGTTCTTCAGTAAATGTACTATTATTTAAAGATTTTGCACGAATAGCAACACGTGTATGCAAGTGTACTGTTTTTGCATTATATGCATGCATTACTTCACTCTTATCTGCAAAAATTGTTCCTTGTCCAATTGCCTCTGGATCTTCTAAAGTTAAATAGTAATTACCAAGAACCATATCCTGAGATGGTGTAACGATTGGTTTACCATCTTTAGGACCTAAGATATTGTTAGACCCTAACATTAATTGTCTTGCTTCTTGAATTGCTTCGTCACCTAAAGGCACATGTACCGCCATTTGGTCACCATCGAAGTCAGCATTAAATGCAGGTGTAACTAGTGGGTGAAGACGAATTGCGCGTCCTTCAACTAGTTTTGGCTCAAACGCCTGAATCCCAAGTCTATGAAGTGTTGGGGCACGATTTAATAATACTGGGTGATCTTTGATTACGTTTTCAACGATTGGCCAAATACGATCATCCATTTTATCAATCAATCTTTCAGCTGCTTTAATATTTGTAGCTAATTGATTACTTACTAATCCATTAATAACGAATGGTTTAAATAAGTTTAATGCCATCTCACGTGGTATACCACATTGATACATCTTTAAATCTGGACCAACTGCGATAACCGAACGACCTGAGTAGTCAACACGTTTACCAAGTAAGTTTTGACGGAAACGACCTTGCTTACCTTTAAGTGTATGACTTAAAGATTTTAAAGCACGACCACCAGCACCCGTAATTGGTTTTGAACGTCGACCGTTATCAATTAAAGCATCAACTGCTTCTTGTAACATACGTTTTTCATTTTGTACGATAATTGAAGGAGTTCCTAATTCTAATAGTTTTTTAAGACGGTTATTACGAGTAATAACACGACGATATAAATCATTTAAATCAGATGTTGCAAAACGACCACCATCTAATTGTAGCATCGGACGTAAATCAGGTGGAATTACTGGTAGTGATTCCATAATCATCCAATGTGGTTTATTATCAGAACCTCTAAAAGCTTCAATTGCTTCTAAACGTTTTAATAATTTTGTACGTCTTTGTCCTTGTGCTTCCTTCAATTCTTTAGATACGATTTCAAATTCAGCATCCAAATCAACTTGATTTAATAAAGTTTGAATTGCTTCTGCTCCAATTTGAGCTTCAAAAGCATTACCAAATTGCTCATAACATTTACGGAAATCTCTATCAGATAAAACTTGTTTATATTCTAATGGCGTTGTTCCTTTGTTAATAACTACATATGATACAAAGTAGATAATTGCTTCAAGTTGTTTTGGTGACATATCTAAGATAAGTCCCATTCTCGAAGGAATACCTTTTAAATACCAAATGTGCGCAATTGGTGTAGCAAGTTCGATATGGCCCATACGTTCACGACGTACTGCCGATTTTGTTACTTCGACACCACAACGATCACACACAACACCTTTATATCTTACTTTTTTATACTTTCCACATCCACATTCCCAGTCTTTAGAAGGACCGAAAATCTTTTCACAGAATAATCCATCCTTCTCTGGTTTTTGTGAACGATAATTGATTGTTTCTGGTTTCTTAACTTCACCAAAAGACCATTCACGAATCTTTTCAGGAGAAGTTAAACCTATTTGTATAGCAGAAAATTTATTTGTATTATCCATATTTTACTTCCTCCTATTCATCGCCTTCAATAATTTCATCTAATAATTCAAATCCTACTTCATCTGAGAAATCATTGTCTGCAGACTCATGTTCAATTTCAACAAGTTCCTCTAAAGCTTCTAATTCATCAGTTATTGATGGCATTGTAACCTCAGTTATTTCTTCTTGTTCTTTAACAACTTGTTCTTTTTCCATTGAAGATAAGAATCTTCTTTCTTCCTCTTCAATGTTTCTCATATCAATTTCATTACCTTCATCATCTAGTAAGCGGATATCAAGTGCTAATGCTTGTAATTCCTTTTTAAGAACTCTAAATGATTCTGGTAATCCCGGTTCAGGTAAATCATGACCTTTAACAATCGCTTCATAAGTTTTAACACGACCTACAACATCATCTGACTTAACTGTTAAGATTTCACGTAATGTATATGCAGCACCATATGCTTCAAGTGCCCAAACTTCCATCTCTCCAAATCTTTGTCCACCATTTTGTGCTTTACCACCTAATGGTTGTTGCGTTACAAGTGAGTATGGACCTACTGAACGAGCATGTAATTTATCATCAACCATGTGGGCAAGTTTAATCATGTACATGATACCAACTGAAATTTTAGAGTCGAATTTTTCTCCTGTACGACCATCAATTACAGTTTGTTTACCATCTTCATTCATTCCTGCTTCTTTCATGATTTCTTCTAAGTCTGAACGATATAATCCATCGAATGCTGGCGTAGCAATATACAACCCTAATTCTTTAGCTGCATATCCTAAGTGTAATTCTAATACCTGTCCGATATTCATACGTGATGGTACCCCTAATGGATTTAACATGATATCTAATGGTGTTCCATCTTCTAAATGAGGCATATCTTCTACTGGTAAGATTTTAGATATTACCCCTTTATTACCATGACGCCCTGCCATTTTATCTCCTTCAGAGATTTTACGTTTTTGAACGATATACACTTTGATAACTTTGTTTACACCTGGTTGTAATTCATCACCATTTTTTCTTGAGAATACTTTGATGTCATGAATAATACCAGCACCACCATGTGGTACACGTAATGAGTTATCTTTTACTTCACGAGATTTCTCTCCAAAGATTGCAAGTAATAATTTTTCTTCTGCAGATAATTCTGCTTGTCCTTTTGGTGTAACCTTACCTACTAAGATATCACCTTCCTTAACTTCTGCACCGATCATGATAACACCATCGCTAGTTAAGTTTTTACGAGCTTCATCTCCAACATTTGGAATGTCTCTTGTGATTTCTTCTGGTCCTAATTTTGTATCACGACACTCAATTGAATATTCATCAATATGGATTGAAGTATACACATCATCTTTTACTAATCTTTCAGACATGATGATGGCATCTTCGTAATTATATCCGTTCCATGTCATGAATCCAACAAGAACGTTTTGTCCTAATGCAAGTTCACCTTTTTCCATCGCTGGACCATCAGCTAATACTTGACCAGCTAATACTTTTTCACCAAGAACAACAATTGGTTTTTGGTTAATACATGTACCGGCATTTGAAATCATGAATTTTGATAAACGATAACTTTGGTCACCATCTTCTGTTGTTACAACAATTCTTCTTGCATCAACGTAAGATACAACCCCACCTTTTCTAGCTACAACTGCTGCCCCAGAATCGCGGGCTGCTTGATGTTCCATACCTGTTCCTACAAACGGTGTATGTGGGTGTAATAATGGTACTGCCTGACGTTGCATGTTGGCACCCATCAAAGCACGAGTAGCATCATCGTTTTCTAAGAAAGGAATACATGACGTTGCAACAGAAACGATCTGTTTTGGAGATATATCAATGAAATCTAAGTCCTCGCGCTTAGCAAGAATACTCTCTCCTAAGTTACGAGCTGTTACTTGTTCATCTAAAATAAATGCATTATCATCTGTGGCAACATTTGCTTGTGCAATAATGTAATTTTTCTCTTGATCAGCTGTTAAATAACGAATATCGCTTTCATCAATAATTCCATTATTTACTTTACGATAAGGTGTTTCAATGAATCCGTATTGATTAATTTTCGCATACGAAGCAAGTGTTGAAATCAACCCGATATTTGGTCCCTCTGGTGTTTCAATTGGACAAATACGCCCATAACTTGATGTATGTACGTCACGCACCTCATATCCGGCACGATCACGGCTTAAACCACCAGGTCCAAGTGCTGAAAGACGACGCTTATTTGTTAATTCGGCTAATGGATTAATTTGATCCATGAATTGTGATAACTGAGATGATGAAAAGAATTCTTTCATTGCTGCAGTTAATGGACGAATATTTGTTAACGATTGTGGAGTTACTGAATCAACTTCAGATAAAGACATTCTTTCTTTAACAACTCTTTCCATACGTGAAAGTCCAATACGGAATTGATTTTGAATTAATTCTCCAACCGAACGTACACGACGATTCCCTAAATGATCAATATCATCTAATAAGCCAACACGTGCCATTAAGTTAACACGGTCATCAGCTGCTAAATCTAATGATTCAAAGATATCAACTAAGTTTAACATGTAAGAGTATGATGCAATAATATCAGATACAGTAATAAACTTACTATCTAATGATAAATCAGTACCAATTACTTTCATTTTTCTAGACTTAGATTCATCTGTGTATACATTTACACATTGAACAGTTCCTGTAGATTCTAGTCTTTCGTTCATTTTAATATCAGTAGTATGAACAGGTGTTGATAAAACAGGACGAATTGTTTCAATCACCTCTCTAGTAAGTAGTGTTCCTTCTTTACATACAACATTTCCTTCAACATCAATAATGTCTTGTGCTAGTACTCTGTTAGCAATACGATCAATTAAACTTAACTTTTGTCCGAACTTAAAGCGTCCAGCTTTTGCTAGATCATATCTTTTTGCATCAAAGAATTTTGCATATAATAAGTTGTTAGCCCCTTCAAGTGTTGCTGGTTCTCCAGGTCTAAGTTTGTTATAGATTTCAATTAAAGCCTCTTCAGTATTTGTAGTACTATCTTTTTCAAGTGTGTTCATGATAAATTCATGCTCACCAAAAACAGCAATGATATCTTCATTACTTGAAAGTCCTAATGCTCTAAGTAGTACAGTAGCAGGAATCTTACGAGTACGATCGATACGTACATTTAATACATCTTTCGTATCATTTTCAAATTCTAACCATGTCCCTCTAGACGGGATTACACTCCCTGTAAATACTGTTTTTCTAGTCTTTTTATCTAATGCATTTGAAAAATATGCACCTGGAGAACGTACTAATTGTGATACGATAACACGTTCTGCACCATTTATGATAAATGTCCCAGATTCAGTCATTAATGGGAAATCTCCCATAAAAACCTCTTGCTCTTTAATCTCACCCGTTGCTTTATTTACTAAACGTAAAATAGCACGGATTGGTGCTGCATAATTTGTATCTCTATCTTTACTTTCATCTACTGAATACTTTGCATTTTCAAAGAAACAGTCAACAAACTCTAATGTTAATGTTTCATTAAAATTTGTGATTGGATATACATCCTTAAATACTTCTTTAATTCCTTCTTCTTTAAACCATCTGTATGAGTCAGTTTGAACTTCAACTAAATTAGGTAGCTCCAAAGAACCACTAATTCTTGAATAGTTACGACGAGTAATCTTACTTTTTGCTATTGTTGTATTGTTTTCCACAAACATTCCACCCCTTCGCTAATCTCTATAATCATGTTTTGGCGTGCAAAAAAATCACACCCTTTCAAACATGAATAGGCATTTTACTATACTAGCACAAGACCATGTAATAGTCAATATATATTTAATTTATTTTTTTGCAACCAAAATATAGTACCCTTTATCCTTTTTTGCAACTTCGCAATTACCAAAGATTTCTTCTAATCTCTTTTTAACTGACGGAGCTCCTTGCTTCTTTTGAATAACAACCCAAACTCTACCACCATCATTTAAATGTTCATATGATTTTGTAATAATTTCCATAACAACTGCTTTTCCAGCACGAATCGGCGGATTCGTTACAATCGTATCAAATTGCTTTTTAACATCTCCATACATATCACTCTTGTAAACATTAACTTCAACATCATTGACAACAGCATTATGTCTACATAAATCCAATGCTCTGGAATTAACATCAATCATATCGACTGTGATTGCAGGATGTAACTTTTTCAAGCATACACCAAATGTACCATATCCACATCCCACATCCAAAAGCGTTGAATTATCATCAAATGAAATTGTATCTAACATTACCCTAGATCCATAATCGATCATAGTTTTTGAAAAGACACCAATATCGCTAACAAACTGTATATCTACTCCCTTATATGTAAATGTAAAAGTTGACTGCTCACTTGGCAAATCTTGATTATCTGTATAATAGTGTTTCACCAGTATACCTCCTGTATAAATTTCATGTACAGTATAACACAAAAGAGGCTCAACATAGAACCACTTTAATAGTAAAAGTATATTGTAACGTCACCTTGCAATAGCTATGTTTCCATAACTGAATTTTGTCAATGTTATTTAGGCGCAAAAAAAGAGGTTCTATATAGAACCTCTTAAGAGTAAAATTATTTTACTTCTACTGTAGCACCAGCAGCAACTAATTTATCTTTGATTTCATTAGCTTCATCTACTGAGATGTTTTCTTTGATTGTAGCAGGAGCTTTGTCAACTAAACCTTTAGCATCTACTAAACCTAATCCCGTAATTTCTCTTACTACCTTGATTACAGCAACTTTAGTTGCACCAGCTTCTGTTAAAGTAACAGTTACTTCGCTTGGAGCAGCATCAGCAGCAGCATCACCAGCTACTACAGCTACTGGAGCAGCAGCAGTTACGTCGAATTTTTCTTCGATTGCTTTTACTAAATCATTTAATTCTAAAATTGTAGCTTCTTCTAAGTAAGCTAAGATATCTTCATGTGTTAATTTTGCCATTATATTTTCCTCCATATTTGACTTGCCACTGATTATTCAGCAGCTTCTGTATTTTCTTCTGTTTGTGTAGCTTCTACACCTTCACCTCTTGCATCAGCAACGGCTTTAACCACTCTTGCAAATTTGCTAACTGGCGCTTGTAACATACCAAGTAACATTGAGTACATTCCATCTCTTCCAGGTAATTTTGCAATTTCGTTTACTTCTTCAACTGATAAGATTTTTCCTTCCATAACACCAGCTTTAATTACTAAAGCTTCATGTTGTTTAGCGAAATCCGCTAAAACTCTGGCTGGAGCAACCGCATCATCATTTCCGAATGCTACTGCATTTGGACCTACTAATTTGTCGTTTAATTCTGCATAACCAACTTCTTCAGTTGCTCTTTGCATAAGTTTATTTTTATAAACTTTGAATTCAACGCCTTCAGCACGTAAATCTCTACGTAATTGTGTTACTTCAGATACTGATAATCCACGATACTCAACGATAACAGCTGATTGAGCAGCTTTGAATTTATCAGCGATTTCAGTAACAACTTGCGCTTTTAATTTAATCGCTTCTACTGACATTGTCACACCTCCTGTATTTTTTTATATATGCAACAATATACTCGCTTATAAAAACTCCCACGTAAACGCGAGAGTTAAAGTTAATATATTACTATATTACTTAACACCTCGGTAACAAATTAAGGTTGCCCAGTTACTGTCTACGGTATATTGATTGCTACAAATTGTTTGTATCTATAATTAAACAGATACTTTTACGCTAGGACCCATTGATGAAGTCACAACGATGTTTTTCATATATACACCTTTAGCAGTTGATGGTTTTACTTTTACAAGTAATTCATAAACTGTGTTAAAGTTTTCAACCAATTTAGCATCTTCAAATGAAGCTCTACCAATAGTCATGTGTACATTTCCTTCTTTATCTGTACGGTAAGTTACTTTACCAGCTTTTGTTTCAGCAACAGCTTTAGCAACGTCCATAGTTACAGTTCCAGTTTTAGGGTTAGGCATTAATCCTTTAGGTCCTAAAATACGTCCTAATTTCCCTAATTCTGCCATCATATCTGGAGTAGCGATCATTACTTCGAAATCTAACCATCCTTTTTTGATGTCTTCTAATACTTCTTTACCACCAACAACGTCAGCTCCAGCAGCTTTCGCTTCTTCAGCTTTAGCTCCTTCAGTAACTACTAAAACTTTTTTAGATTTACCAGTTCCGTTAGGTAACACTAATGCACCTCTTAATTGTTGATCTGCATGTTTTGTATTTAATCCTAGTCTAAATGCAACATCTACACTAGCATCAAATTTTGTTGTACTTGTTTGTTTAACTAATGCAATAGCTTCTTCAATAGCGTAAGCTTTTCCAGCTTCGATTAATTCTGCTGCGGCATTATATCTTTTGCTTTTTTTAGCCATTTTATTTCCTCCTCAGTGGTCAAGCGGAATATTCCTTCCACAAATGACGATTTCTTGTTTGTTTTAATTACGCATCAATGCCTTCAACTTTTACACCCATGTTACGAGCTGTACCAGCAACGATTTTCATTGCAGCGTCGATATCATTAGCATTTAAGTCTGGCATTTTGTATTCAGCGATTTCTTTTAATTGTGCAGCAGTTAATGTAGCTACAGTAGTTGCACCTGAAGTGCTTGAACCTTTTTTAATTCCACAAGCTTTTTTAATCATTTCTGAAGCTGGTGCAGTTTTAAGTTCGAAAGAAAAATCTTTGTCTTCATATACTGTTAATACTACTGGTACTGTTTCACCCATACGGTCTCTTGTTTGATCGTTGAATGCTGTACAGAATTTAGGCATTTGAATACCTGCTCCGGCAAGTGCTGGACCTGGTTTAGCCCCACCTGCTGGGAATTGAATTTTCATAATTCTTGCAACTTTTTTACTCACGTGACATTCCTCCTTATAAAATCTTTGTCCGTGCTGTGGTCTAGTGGATGTTAATCCTTCCACGCATAGAAACATTTATATACACATACTGTGTCAATTACCTAGTATACATTAATATCAAGCAAATGCAACAGTTTTTATTATTTTTTTTAATATTTTCATCCATATAAAAAAAAGCAGCACAACAAATGTTATACCACTCTATTTTATTAACCTAAATTTTCAATCATTGCAGTATATGATTCAACTTCTAATGAAGCTCCACCAACTAATGCACCATCGATATCTGGTTGCTCTAATAATGTTTTTAATCCTTCAGGTTTTACTGATCCACCATATTGGATACGTACTTTATCTGCAGTATCTTGTCCATATAATTCAGCAACTACACTACGAATATACGCACATACATCTTGTGCAATTTCATTTGTAGCAGTTTTCCCAGTTCCAATAGCCCATACTGGTTCGTAAGCAATTACTACACGATCCATACATGCTGGACATACATCTTTGAAAGCTGCAACTGTTTGTGTTTTACAAACTTCTTTTGTTGTTCCTGCTTCATATTCTTCTAATGTTTCACCAACACATACGATTGGAGTCATTCCATTAGCTAATACTTGTTTTGTTTTTTCGTTTACTGTTTCATCAGTTTCACCGAAGTATTGTCTTCTTTCAGAGTGTCCTAAGATTACCCATTCAACACCGATTTCTTGAAGCATTGATACACTGATTTCTCCAGTATAAGCTCCACTATCTTTAAAGTGACAGTTTTCAGCAGCAATAATTAAATTGCTTGTTCCTTCTTTAGCTGCTTGAAGCGCTAAGTAAGGTGTTGCAATTCCCCAGTCAGCTGTTGCTGTTACTTTTGGGTCAACTGCAGCAACGAAAGCTTTTGTATCAGCGATCGTTTTATTCATTTTCCAGTTTCCTACAATAATTGGTTTTCTCATTTTCAATTAGCTCCTTATATTATTTATTATCAATTGCTTCGATACCTGGAAGTAATTTACCTTCCATGTATTCAAGTGATGCTCCACCACCTGTTGAGATGTGTGACATTTTGTCAGCAAATCCAAGTTGCATAGCAGCAGCTGCACTATCTCCACCACCGATAATTGTGTTTGCTCCATCTAAGTTTGCAAGAGTTTCACAAACTTCAATTGTTCCTTTAGCAAATGCAGGCATTTCGAACACACCCATTGGTCCATTCCAAATTACTGTTTTTGCACCTTCTAATTCTTTTTTGAATAATTCGATTGTTTTAGGTCCGATGTCTAATCCCATATATCCGTCTTTAACGTCACCGTCGCATACGATGATATCTCCATCTTCACCGAATTTATCTGAACATACTGAATCAACAGGGATAATTAATTTATCTCCACCTTTTTCTAAGAAAGATTTTGCTAATTCGATTCTATCTTCTTCTAATAATGAGTTACCAATTGCTAAACCTTGTGCTTTTTGGAATGTGAATGCCATTCCTCCACCAACGATTACTTTATCAGCAACGTTTAATAAGTTTTCGATAACTGCGATTTTATCTGAAACTTTTGCTCCACCTAAAATAGCCACTAATGGTCTTTCAGGAGTATTTACAGCTTTACCAATATATGCGATTTCTTTTTCAACTAAGAAACCTGCTGCTGATGGTAAATGAGCTGGAATACCTGCTGTTGAAGCATGTGCTCTATGTACTGAACCAAATGCATCTTCTAC
Source organism: uncultured Erysipelotrichales bacterium (assembly GCA_964369175.1). GTDB lineage: Bacteria > Bacillota_I > Bacilli_A > Erysipelotrichales > Coprobacillaceae > Tannockella. Next base: position 12,410 of record CAYJEM010000002.1, read on the forward strand.
AAACACATCACCTAGTGATGCCCAGTATTTTCCTAATTCAGGGTCATTTTTACTTTCACCAGCTTCATAACGAGTGTTTTGTACTAAAATAACTTGTCCTTCTGTAGCATTTTTAACTGTACTTTCTAATTCTTCTCCTCTTGTAGAATTCACGAAAGTAACATCTTTACCTAATAATTCAGATAATCTTGGTGCTACTACTGATAAATCATTTTTCGCTTTATCTTCTTCTGTTTTAACTTTTCCTAAATGTGAAAATAACACTACTGCTTTAGGAGATTGCTCTAATAAGTATTTAATTGTTGGTAATGCTGCAACAATTCTGTTGTCATTAGTGATTTCTCCTGTGTTTTTGTCTCTAGGCACATTGAAGTCAACACGCACTAAAACTGTTTTTCCTGTAACTTGAATATCTTTAACTGTTTTTTTATTCATTCGATTCGTCCTCCATGGCGACATTATACCAAAAACACACAACCTTTTCAATTATTTTCATACTATATAGTGAGGTGAATTTATGACAATAAATATGGCAATTGATTCAAAATATATTGCTGAAATTACAGCATTAGATTATCATTTTATCGACACACGAAATGAAACCGATTACAAAAGAAATCATTTATCGAGTTTTATCAACATTCCTTATAATGATGACTTCTACAATAACCATTTTGATAAAAGTAAACCAATTATTTTAATTTGTTATAGCGGGGAACTGACTGCAAAAATTTCTTTTACTTTACGTAAAAAAGGATATCAAAGCTATTATATATATGGCGGTATGGCTGCAGTTATGATGAAAGAAAATAACTACTATTAAAAAACTCCAGAACATTCATTCTGGAGTTTAATCAATTGGGCGCATATAAAAACGACCAACATAATTCTCTGATTTAGTTACATTAATAATAATACTTGGATCTACTTGCTTTAATGCTGAGATAACTTCATCTACTTCGTATGTTGAAATAACCGTAGTCATCATAGTAACTGGTTGCTTTGAATAACCACCCATTCCATCCATAATTGTAAGACCGTGGCGACATGATTTGAAATAGCTACTAACAACCTTGTCTTTTTCTTTAGTAAAGATATGTAACATAACACGTTTATAACGAATATGGAAAGTCGATATTGTTTTCATTGAAATAAACTGAAACAGTATTGAATATCCTGCTTTTTCGAAACCAAACAAATATCCAAATATACATAGAACAATGACATTAAAGACAAAAATGTGAATCCATACTTCCTTATTACTCCTATTTGATACATACAAAGCAATAAAATCACTACCACCTGTTGAAGCTCCTGCTTTTAATACAAGTACAATTGCTCCTCCAAATATAACCCCACCAAAAATCACATTCAAAATTGCATCATCCATTAGTGGATATGTTGGTAAAATTTGTAAAAACAAACTTACAAGTGCTACATGGATTAATGAAAAAATCACAAAACGTGGTGATATTCCTCGATAACATAGAATTGCAGTTGGAATATTTAACGCTAACAATCCTACTGACGCAGGGACTGTTATACCAGCTTGTTCAGTGATTAATTCTATAAGCGTTGCAATTCCTAAAAAGCCCCCAGCTAACAACTCTGCTGGTCTAGTAAACGTCACTGACACACAAGCCATTGCTGCTGCTGACAACACCACTGCAAGTAAAGTTTTTATATTGTTTTTATTAATTATTTTCATATAACTCATACTACCTTCTTTCATCCACATTGATTATACAACTTTTCTAATATTTTTCAATTAAAAAATTCACGAAAAAAGAGATGCTTTTTGCATCTCTTAAATAGTAACATATGATTGGAATTTTTCATAAATATCTAAATGTTGTTTTTTTAGATTTAAAGGTTTTCCTGTCGTATCAATAAAACAATGTTTACTACTTCCAAAAGCTCTAATTTCCTTTGTAGTATGATCTATTACTCGATAAGACACTTCAAATCTTACTGGCGTAAACTTAGTTAGTATTGGTATGATTTCTACACAATCATCAAAATGAGTCATTGAGATATATTTGCATGTAACCTCAGTAACAGGCGAGATGATTCCCATTTCCTCTAATTTGTGATATGGCATACCAATTTGTTTTAGAAAATCAGTTCGCGCTTCTTCAAACCAACGAATATAGTTTGAGTGATGTACAATATGCATTTGATCTGTTTCATAATAGTGAACAAGATGAGTGTATGGTTTATTCATTAATATCCTCTTCACTAAAACACTCTTCAATAGATGCTCCTGGAGCAACCATTGGGAATACTTTATCATCTTCAAATAACATTACTTCGATTACAATTGGTTTTGTAGATTGCAAAGCTTTTTCAATAGCTGGTGCTACATCTTCAACAGTAGTTACTCGAATCGCATCACAGCCTAAGCCTTTTGAAACCATACAAAAATCAACTTCATCTTTTAAGATCGTTGCTGAGTAGCGCTTATCATAAAACAATGTCTGCCACTGTCTAACCATTCCAAGTACACCATTATTAAAGATTACTTGAATAATTGGTATATTGTAACGACTTGCTGTAGCTAGTTCATTCATATTCATTCTAAAACATCCATCCCCAGCAATATTGATTACTGTTTCATGTGGTTTTGCAAGTTTTGCCCCAATACACGCACCTAGTCCATACCCCATTGTTCCAGCACCACCAGAAGAAATATATTGTCTAGGTTGTTTATATTTATAGAACTGTGCAGCCCACATTTGATGTTGACCAACATCAGTTGTGATAATTGCTTCACTATTAGTTAGATAATCTATTTGCTCAATAACATACTGTCCTGTTAGCCTTGTAGTATCATACTTTAAAGGATATCGTTCTTTTAAATCACGAATTTCTTTTAACCACTGAGTATTGTTTTGACGTGATACTTTTTCATTAATTGCTGCTAGAACACATTTAGCATCACCAACAATTCCTAAATCTACAGAAATGTTTTTATTAATTTCAGCGGCATCTACATCAATGTGTATTATTTTTGCATTTTTAGCAAATGCATTTATATTTCCTGTTACCCTATCCGAGAAACGTGCACCTACTACAACTAATAAATCACATTGACTTACACCAAAGTTTGATGCTTTTGTACCATGCATTCCCAGCATCCCAGTATAACGAGGTCTTGTGTTATCATAACCACCTTTTCCCATTAATGAGTCAGTTACGGGAGCATCGATTTTCTCTGCAAACTCTTTTAGTTCTTCACTAGCTGCGCTAGCAATAACACCACCACCAACAAAGATGAATGGTTTTTTACTTTTGTTAATATACTCAATTGCTTCTTGGATATCACCATTTGTAAATGTATAGCTTCTAGGTAGAATTACTTGTGGCATTTCATTTGTGAATTCATACATAGCTGCAGTTACATCTTTTGTTATATCGACTAGTACTGGACCTGGTCTTCCTTCTTTGGCAATTTCAAATGCTCTACGAATTGTATGAGCAAGATCTTTAATGTCTTTAACAATAAAATTATGTTTTGTAATTGGCATCGTTACCCCGGCAATATCAATCTCTTGAAAACTATCTCTTCCAAGAAGTGGCACAGCAACGTTTGCTGTAATAGCAACTACTGGAATAGAATCCATATATGCTGTTGCAATACCAGTAACTAAGTTTGTTGCCCCGGGTCCTGAAGTTGCAATACATACTCCAACATTTCCACTTGCCCTAGCATATCCATCTGCTGCATGACTAGCCCCTTGTTCATGGGAAGTGAGGATATGATTTATTTTATCTTGATATTTATATAAACTATCATAGACATTTAAAATTGTTCCTCCCGGATACCCAAAGACAGTATCAACACCTTGTTCAATTAAACATTCAACAACAATATCTGCACCTGTTAAAATCATATCACTATCCTCCTTAATTAGTCTTCTCTCGGTTTTAAAACAGCCCCATTAGCAGCTGAAGTAACTAAACTTGCATAACGAACTAAATATCCGGTTTTAATTCTTGGTTCTCTTGGTTGCCATTTTTCTTTTCTTGTAGCCATTTCTTCTTCACTTACACGAACATTCATTGAATGTTCATAAATATTAATATCTATAATATCACCTTCTTCAACTAAGGCAATTGGTCCCCCTAATGCAGCCTCTGGCGCTACATGTCCAATCGAGGCACCGCGTGTTGCACCTGAAAAACGTCCATCAGTGATTAAAGCAACATCTTTATCTAATCCCATACCAGCAATTTCGCTAGTTGGCGATAACATTTCACGCATCCCCGGACCTCCTTTTGGCCCTTCATAACGAATGACTACAACATCACCTTTGACAATTTTTCCAGCACGAATTGCATTAATTGCATCATCTTCGCAATCAAAGACTCTTGCAGGTCCACTGTGTATCATCATCTCTTTTGCTACTGCTGATTGTTTTACAACTGATCCATCAGGAGCAATATTTCCACTTAATACTGCAATTCCGCCAAATGTACTATATGGATTTTCTACTGGGCGAATAGTATTGGCATCTAAGTTTATACAGCCTTCAATATTTTCACCTACTGTTTTTGTTGTACATGTAATAATATCTGTATTTAATAAACCAAGTTTATTAATTTCATTCATTACTGCATATACTCCTCCAGCATCATTTAAATCTTCCATAAAAGTATCACCAGCTGGTGCTAAGTGACATAAATTAGGTGTTTTTTTACTAATTTCATTAGCTATTTTTAAATCAATATCAACTCCGGCTTCATAAGCAATTGCTGGTAAATGAAGCATTGAATTTGTTGAACAACCTAATGCCATATCAATCGTTAAAGCATTCATAAACGCTTTTTCATTCATAATATCTCTTGGTTTAATATCTTTTTTAACAAGTTCCATAATTTGCATTCCAGCCTTTTTAGCTAAACGGATACGTTCAGAATACACAGCTGGTACCGTTCCGTTACCACGAAGTCCCATTCCTAAAACTTCTGTTAAGCAGTTCATTGAATTTGCTGTATACATACCTGAACATGAACCACATGTTGGACATGCTTTTTGTTCCATTTCACGAAGTTTTTCTTCTGTTATTTTTCCTGCATTAAACTGCCCTACAGCCTCGAACAATGAAGAAAGACATGTATCTTTACCATCTACTTTACGTCCGGCAAGCATTGGTCCTCCACTTACAAAAATTGTTGGAATATTTACTCTAGCTGCTGCCATTAATAATCCCGGTACATTTTTATCACAGTTTGGCACCATTACTAAACCATCGAATTGGTGTGCTTGTGTTACTGCTTCAGTACTATCAGCGATTAGTTCGCGAGTAACTAACGAGTACTTCATTCCTGTATGATTCATTGCAATTCCATCACACACTGCAATTGCTGGAATTTCAATAGGTACCCCACCTGCTAGATAGATTCCTTTTTTTACTGCTTCTGTAATTTTATCTAAATTTATGTGACCAGGAACTATTTCATTATATGAATTTACAACCCCAATCAACGGTCTTTCTAATTCTTCATCAATATATCCAAGAGCATTAAATAATGAACGGTGTGGTGCTCTTTGACTTCCAGATTTTACATTATCACTTCTCATGTTTTTTCCTCCTATAGTTTTGAAACAATCATGTTCCCCATCTCAGTAGTTGAAAGGACAACAGATCCTTCGATTGCTATATCTCCTGTACGATAATTATCAGCTAATACTGCTTCAATAGCCGATTCTATATTTTTGGCCTCTTGTTCTAATCCAAATGAGTATCTAAGCATCATTGCCATTGATAAAATTGTGGCAATCGGATTTGCAATATTTTTACCTGCAATATCTGGAGCACTACCATGACTTGGTTCATACATACCTAAAGAATCATCTCTAAGTGATGCACTTGCAAGCATTCCAATTGATCCAGTAATCATACTTGCTTCATCTGATAATATATCACCAAACATATTTCCTGTTAAAATAACGTCAAATTGTTTTGGATTCATTACTAATTGCATTGCACAGTTATCAACCAACATATCTTCTACAGTGACTGTTGGATATTCTTTAGCTAGATCAGCAACGACTTTACGCCATAATCTTGAACTATCTAAAACATTTGCTTTATCAACGCTAATTATATGCTTATTTCTTTTTAATGCGATTTCAAAGGCTACACGAGCAATTCTACGAATTTCACTTTCACTATACTTCATTTCATCAGTAGCTACTAATTGTCCATCTTTTTGCTCTGTTTTGCGATCTCCAAAATAGATCCCTCCAGTTAATTCACGTACAATCATCATATCAAATCCACCAGCAACAAGTTCTGGTTTTAATGGACATGCTGATGCTAAAGCATCATATAAATATGCTGGTCGCAAGTTTGCAAACAACCCTAATTCTTTACGGATTTTTAATAGACCAGCTTCTGGACGAAGACTTGGTTCTAATTTATACCATGGTGAAGTATTTGTATCTCCACCAATACTTCCTAGTAAAATTGCATCACTATTTTTTGCTTTTTCTAATGCTTCATCTGTCAATGGACATCCATGAACATCTATCGAAGCTCCACCAAGTAAGATTTCTTGATATGTAAAATTGTGATTATATTTTTTTGCGATAGCATCTAATACTTTCATAGCCTCTGTTACAATTTCCGGCCCGATTCCATCACCCTTAATTACTGTAATCAATTTATTCATAGTTATCCCCTATTTTTATTATTTACATAGTTTACAAGTCCATCAGCATCTATCATCTTTTGTAAGAATTCTGGAAACGGTAAACTTTGATATGTTTTTTGTTTTGTCTTATTCGTGATAATTCCTGTTGTAAAATCAACATCTACATCGTCACCTAATTCAATATCTTTAGCTGCATCAACGCATTCAAGAATTGGAAAACCAATATTGATTGAATTACGATAGAAAATTCTAGCAAAACTTTCTGCTATAATACATTTAACTCCTGCTGTTTTTAAACATAATGGTGCATGTTCTCTAGAAGAACCACATCCAAAGTTTTTACCAGCAACAACGATATCTCCAATTTCGACAGTACTTGCAAAGTCAGGATCAATGTCAACCATTGCATGACTTGCTAGTTCTTTTGCATCGAAAGAATTTAAGTAACGTGCCGGAATAATTACATCTGTATCAACGTTATCACCATATTTATATACTCTACCCATTACTTATCTCCTCCTACTTTTTCTGGATTTGCGATTACACCAGCAATTGCACTAGCCGCTGCTACTTCTGGTGATGCTAAATAAATTAATGAATCAACATGTCCCATACGTCCAACAAAGTTACGATTAGTTGTTGATACACATTTTTCCCCCGCTGCTAGAACACCCATATGTCCACCCATACAAGGTCCACAACTTGGTGTGTTAAACGTACATCCTGATTCCACAAAAATTGTTGCATATCCTTTAACAATACACTCTAAATATATTTTTTGTGTGGCTGGAATAACCATTACACGAACATCTGGATGTACTGTTTTTCCTTTTAAGATATTAGCTGCTTTTTCCATATCTTCAATACGCCCATTTGTACAACTTCCAATTACAACTTGGTCAATTTTGATTTCTTCCATTTCTTCAATTTCGTCAATTGTTTTTGCATTTCCAGGTAAATGTGGGAATGCCACAGTTGGACGAATCGCTGATAAATCAATTTCAATAACTTCATCATACATCGCATCATCATCTGCTGTATATACAGTAAATTCTTTTTTAGAATGTTGCTTCATATATTCAATAGCTTGATCATCTACTGTAAAGATACCATTTTTAGCCCCCGCTTCAATTGCCATATTTGCGATTGTAAAACGGTCATCCATACTTAAATGTTGAATTCCTTCTCCAACAAATTCCATTGATTTGTATAATGCTCCATCAACTCCGATTAATCCAATAATATGCAAAATAACATCTTTACCACTAATATATTTATTCGGTTTTCCTAATAGTACAAACTTAATTGCACTAGGTACTTTAAACCATAACTCTCCAGTAGCCATTCCCGTTGCAATATCAGTTGTTCCAACACCTGTTGAGAATGCCCCTAAAGCACCATATGTACATGTATGTGAGTCAGCTCCAATGATACATTCACCTGCCACTACAATTCCTTTTTCAGGTAACAAGGCATGTTCTATACCCATTTGTCCGATTTCAAAATAATTTGATAAACATTGGCATTTAGAAAACTCGCGAAGTGATTTTGAATTTTCTGCCGATTTAATATCTTTATTTGGTGTAAAATGATCTGGTACTAATACTACTTTATCTTTATCAAAGACTTTATCTGCCATTGTATGAAAGATTGGTAGTGCCATCGGTCCAGTAATATCATTTGCCATTACTACATCTAACTTTGCTTCTATTAATTGTCCAGCTACTACATGATCTAACCCCGCATGTGCAGCTAATATTTTTTGTGTCATTGTCATTGCCATAAATTTTATCCCCTTTATCCTTTTTGTAGGTTGTAGCTAAGAAGCGTAGCTTCTTACCTACAACACACAAAGTGTGTTGTTATGTATTAGTTGTTAATGAATTTATCTTCATCAGCCCAGCTATATAAGCTACGGATTTCTTCTCCAACTTGTTCTGAAGAATGTTCAGTTCCAAGTTTACGCATCGCTTTAAAGTGAGCTTGCCCCCCTGCTTCAGACATATCTAATAAGAAGTCTTTAGCAAACGTTCCATCTTGGATATCTTTTAATACTTGTTTCATTGCTTTTTTCGTTTCATCAGTAATGATTTTAGGACCTGTAATATAATCTCCATACTCAGCTGTATTTGAGATTGAATAACGCATTCCGTTAAATCCTGATTGATAAATTAAATCAACAATTAATTTTAATTCATGAATACATTCAAAGTAAGCATTTCTAGGATCATATCCTGCTTCTGTTAATGTTTCATAACCTGCTTGCATTAATGCTACTACCCCACCACATAATACTGCTTGTTCACCAAATAAGTCAGTTTCTGTTTCTGTTCTAAAGTCAGTATCTAATACCCCAGCTCTAGCTCCACCAATTGCAAGAGCATAAGCCAATGCGATTTCTTTTGCTTTTCCAGTTGCATCTTGATGAACCGCTACTAATGTTGGAACACCTTTTCCAACTTGGTATTCGCTACGTACTGTGTGACCAGGACCTTTTGGAGCTACCATTGTTACGTCAATTGTAGCTGCTGGTGTAATTTGCCCAAAATGGATATTAAATCCATGAGCGAACATTAACATGTTTCCATCTTCTAAATTTGGTTCAATGTCATTTTTGTATACTTTTGCTTGTGTTTCATCATTAATTAATAACATAATGATATCTGCTTTTTTAGCAGCTTCTGCTGTAGTAAATACTTCAAATCCTTGTTCTTGAGCTTTTGCCCATGATTTTGATCCTTCGTATAATCCGATAATAACATTTGCACCTGATTCTTTAGCATTTAATGCATGTGCATGCCCTTGTGATCCATAACCAATCACCGCAATCGTTTTTCCATCTAATAATTGTAAATCGCAATCTGCTTCATAATAAATTTTGTTCATCTCTATAAACCCCCTATAATTTTTTTTCTTTTATATCAACATCACCAAGTCCACGACTCATACCGCTAAGTCCAGTACGTACAATCTCAGTTACATTGAAACCATCTAACATGGCAAGTAATCCATCAATCTTGCCTTGGTCACCAGTTGCTTCAATAATTAATGAAGATGGTGCCACATCAATAATTCTTGCTCGAAAAATATCTACTATCGATACAATCGATGCTCTCGATGCTTCACTAGCACCGACTTTGATAAGAACTAACTCACGATATACTGAGTGTTCTTTTTCTAGTGGAAAGATTTCAATTACTTCCACTAATTTACTTAACTGCTTTTCAATTTGCTCTAACTCACGTTGATCACCATGGGCAACAATTGTCATTCTTGATACATTTTCCTCGTTTGTTTTTCCAACACTTAAGCTGTCAATTCCATATCCACGACGACTGTACAAACCAGACACTCTAGATAAAACCCCTGGGTTATTTTCTACTAACAAAGACAAAACTAAACGTTCCATAGTTTACCCCTTTCTTAACTGCTGATGAATTCGGTTCATCCCTGATACAATGGCAGTAATGGTCGCTGTTGTAATATTTGGATGTACTCCAACCCCATATTCTTGAATAGCTGTTCCTTTTGCACGTAAGTGCACATATGCTGCTGCTTTACTACTTGATCCAGACGATAGTGAATGCTCACTATAATCTAAAAAATGTGTATACATAAAACCGTTATTATTAAATGCATTTTTAACGGCATCAATTGGTCCATTTCCATAACCGATAATTGTTTTTATTTCGCCATGGTCTTCAATTGTAATTTCTGCACGACGTTCAAATTCACCATCTTCATCACTAATATCTATCATCTTTTGTTTCATTAATTTAAATGGTTGATAGTTATCAACATATTCTTTAATAAAGGTATCATAAACTCTTTCTGGAGAAACTTCTCCCTCTTCCTCCGAAATTTCTTGAATAACCTTAGCAAAATCAACCTGTAACCCTTTTGGCAACTTGTATCCATACATATTTTCCATCACAAAGGCAACACCACCTTTACCAGACTGTGAATTAATACGAACGATTGGTTCATACTGTCTTCCTAAATCACTTGGATCAATTGGCATATAAGGTACTTCCCAAAGTTTGTTTTTTCTCTTTTCATATGCTTGCATACCTTTATTAATAGCATCTTGATGACTACCAGAAAATGCAGTAAATACAAGACTCCCGACATATGGGTGACGTGGTCCTACTTCCATTTTTGTAACCTTTTCATAAACATGCTTAATATCATTAATGCGACTTATATCTAACTTAGGATCAACACCTTGCGTGTATAGATTTAGGGCTAAATTGATAATATCGACATTCCCAGTTCTTTCACCATTGCCAAACAATGTGCCTTCTACTCGATCAGCACCAGCTAAAACACCAAGTTCACTAGCAGCTACCCCACATCCACGATCATTGTGAGTATGTAAACTGACAATCACACGCTCTCTATCTTTAAAGTTTGTACACATCCACTCTACTTGATCTGCATATACGTTTGGCATCGACATCTCTACTGTTGAAGGGAGGTTAATAATTACTTTATTGTCTCTTGTAGCACCCCACTCATCTAATACGGCTTCACAAATTTCTATTGCATATTCCATCTCTGTTCCGGTAAAACTTTCTGGTGAGTATTGTAAAATTACTTTCCCATTAAATTCCTTTGATAGTTCTTTTACTAAGCGAACTCCTTTTATTGCAATATCTTTTATTTGTTCTTTATCTTTATTAAACACAACATCTCTTTGTAAAACAGATGTTGAATTATAAATATGAACTATTGCTTTATCTAACCCTTGAAGAGACTCAAACGTTTTACGAATTAAATGCTCTCTAGCTTGTGTTAATACCTGAATTGTAACATCTTCAGGAATTAAGTTTTCTTCAATTAATAAACGAATAAAATCATATTCAATTTGACTTGCTGACGGAAATCCAATTTCTATCTCTTTAAACCCCATATCAACGAGTAATTGAAACATCTCCACTTTTTCTTCAATTTTCATTGGGGTAATCAATGCTTGATTACCATCACGTAAATCTACTGATACAAAATTAGGCGCTTGTTCTATGGTTTTATTTGGCCATGTACGCTGTGTAAAGTTCACAGTTTCAAAACGTTGATACTTTTGATAGTTCATCATATTACTTTCCTCCAATATTTTATAAAAAAACTCTCGCACTAAAATGACATAGTCATTAAAAGGACGAAAGTATATTTTCCGTGGTTCCACCTCTGTTTATTAGCACCTCACAGCACTAACCTCATTAAGTACGCTGTCATACAGTTCATACTTTTGCGCGATAACGGGCGCTCCCGTAGCCACTTACTTATTTCAGTACTCTACTCAAGGATGAGTTCAATAACTAACAACCGATTTTTTTCACCAACCAAAATCTCTCTACGCATCATTATGTTATCTACTAGTTCCTATCATTGCATTTTTATGTAGATAGTAGTATTTTATGCTTTATAGTCTGCAATGTCAATTTATTTTATTAAAAATAAAAAAATAATTTCCATATTTAGACAAAGCCGTTATTTTACATAAAAATCAATACTAATGTATACGTTCTATTTACTATTATAGTACTCGTCAAGTAAGTAACTCTTTAGTGGTATAAACCTCGATACTCTAGGTTTCATTGCATTAACAGGACATGTATATATACAATTTAAACAAAGCATACACTTTGTTGATACTTTGATATTTCTAAGTTTATTGTAACGGATATTTTTAGTGGGACACTCATTTATACATTTTGAACACTTTATACACTCTTTAGAAGCATACAATTCTAAGCCAAATAGCCTAGCAGCATTTCTTTCAATAACATTTATATAACGTAATCCTTTACTCACTTTACTCACTTTACGATTATCAATAACATCATTATAAATATCTTCTTTTATAGAACCTAATTGCTTCAACGAATCAACTATATGTTTTTTTCCTGTTTCTAATGGAAACTTATACACTAATGTAAGGGGCATTGCAAGAACTCGATCAATACCTATTGGTACATTATATTTTTCAACGATACGTTGTATAGGAATACTTGCAGCATCATTAATGCTTGCAGTTGTACAGCCAACACTAATAATATGTATTTTTGATCTCTTTCTAAATTGTAATAAATCATCGATATACTTTGTAATAATCTTACTTACTGAAAAAGCATGAATTGATGACATTACTACAACTTCCTCCTCACATATTTCTTCAATAGCGCTATCATGGATATTATACAACTTACTTCCATCAATCATTGATGATAAATGTTTTGCTAGAAAAGCAGTATTCCCTGTTGGACTAAAATAGATGATTGCGATTGTTTTCATATTTATCTTCCTCTCATTAAAAAGTATATCATAAATTTGTTACTTCAAGACACTCTTGTAACTTATTAATAACCTCTTGATTATCTTTAAAAGCTATTGTATCGCTACTTGATAATTCAACACTTCCACAATAACTTGCACCAATATCTTTCAACACTCCTTTTAAAACGATTTTTGCGGCTGTAAATTGTTGCTCATACTTTGGTGCTCCACCAGTCAATAAAAAGAATGCTTTTTTTGTACATGGTATCTTTTCTTCTTTGCGCATAACATGAGCCCAATATACTTGAAAACGATCTATTAACACTTTTAAAGGACCACTTACACAATGGAAGTATACTGGTGAAGCAAATATAATTACATCTGCCACTTCAACTAGTTCATAAATAGATTGCATATCATCTTGAATTGAGCACCCTTTTATTTTCCAACAATAACGACAATCAATGCATGGAGATACCTTACTAGAATAAGTATCAATTACTTCTACTATTGCACTCGTATTATCTTTTATATATGAAATCATACTTTGAGTTTCGCCATGTTTTCTAGGTGAACCATTAAAAATTAATACTTTCATATTTTCCTCCTGTATAAAAAGGCTCAAATGAGCCTTATCTTTCTAATGCTAGTTCAATTAGTTTATCCAACAACTCACTATAAGTATATCCTAAATCCATAATCAATTCTGGATACATTGAAATATTTGTGAATCCTGGCATTGTATTTAATTCATTTAAATATACTTCATTTGTTTTTTTATCTAAGAAAAAGTCAACTCTAGCAAGCCCAGAACCATCCATTGCTTTAAACACTTTTTTAGCAAGAACTTGTATCTCATCTTGAATTGATTGATCAACATTGGCTGGAATACATGTTTTACTTTCCTTATCTTCATACTTTGATTCAAATGTATAGAATTCACCATGAGGTATAATTTGACCCACACGCGAAGCAATAATATCATCATTACCTAAAATAGCACATTCCAGTTCAACACAATCCACAAACTTTTCAACTACAATTTTACGGTCATACTTGGCCGCACTTTGCAATGCATCTAATAATTGTGATTTTTCATTTACACGATAACAACCAACTGATGACCCTGAATTACTTGCTTTAATAAAACATGGATACCCTAGCTTACTTCCGATTTCAGTTTCAATATCGCTAATTTCATCAAAGCTATCATTTACAACAACCAAACTTCCATCATGTCTTTTACGAACATATAGAGAAGGCACTTGTTTAATTCCAGCACTATCTAATATTTTTTTTGTATATATTTTATCCATTGAAGTACTTGATCCAAGTACTTTAAAACCTACATATGGTGTTCTAGTAAGTTCAAATAGCCCCTGAATTGTTCCATCTTCACCATATAATCCATGAAGTACTGGAAAAGCCACATCATGTTCTCTTAATAGTGTAAACACATCAACTACTTTACTACTTCCTTCTAACCAAGATTCAGATTTTAAATCATTAATACTTTTATCTAATTGATACCAAGTACCATCATTATCAATACCAACTATAGTAATTTGATATTTTTCTTTATTAATATGATTAATCACTGATGTAGCCGACATTCTTGAAACAATATGTTCACTAGACTGCCCTCCACATATAACTAAAACTTTTAACATTATTTTTTCTCCTTTAACGCCACAACAACTTCTTTTAGGTTCATTGAATTTGATGCCTTCAACAATACAACATCACCACCTTCAACAAATTTATTTAGATGAGTGATAACTTCCTCATTACTCTTATAATAATAAGCATCAATATTTTTATCTATTGCCTTATTGTAGATATGTTTGGCCTCAATTCCAACACAAAATAATACATCGATTTTGCAACTTGAAACATAGCTCCCTACATTTTCATGTAATTCCTTAGAAAAGCTACCCATTTCTAGCATATCTCCTAAAATCGCAATTTTTCTTCCTTTATAATTTGATAATACATCTAATGACGATTTCATTGAATCTTCACTAGCATTATATGTTCCATCTAAAATTGTAATATCATTTAATACAATTGTATCCATACGATTCTTTGTAAGTTCAAAGCTTTGAATACCACGAATAATATCTTTTTCTTCTATCTCCAAACACTTCCCTGCTACTAAAGCAAGCATGGCATTAGTAACAAAATGCTTTCCTTGAACAGGAACATCTATCCTATAAGGTATTCCTTCAACCATCACTTTAAAATCACTATTATCTTGATACAAATTAACATCATATGCCACATACTTACTTTCACTTTCAAGCCCAACAGTAATTACATTCATATTTGAAATAACTGCCTTATTTAACATATCATTATCATTATTAATAATAACTGTACTTCCAGCTTTCATATGTTCCATAATTTCCAATTTAGCCTTCAAAATATTTTCACGACTACCGACTTCTCCAATATGAGCAGTTCCAACATTTGTAATAATCGCAATATCTGGCATTGCAATACTAGATAATAATGCCATTTCTCTAAGATGATTCATCCCCATTTCTAATATTACAACTTCTTCATCTTGATAACGTAATAATGTTAATGGTAGCCCTATTTCATTATTATAATTTCCAAGTGTTTTTAACGTTTTGTATTTCGTACTAATAACACTATATACCATATCCTTTGTACTTGTTTTACCAACACTACCAGTAATACCTATAACTTTTATATTACGTGTTTCACGAATATAACGTGCCATATCTTGCAAAGCTATTAACGTATCTTCTACATAGATGACTACTTTGTCAGGATAATTTACTTTTTTAGAACTTATAATTGCACTTGCACCATTATTAAATGCTTGTTCTATAAATTCATGACCATCTAACCTCTCACCAATAATTGGTATATACATTTGCCCATTTTCAACAACACGAGAATCTTGGATAAAACCAGTAATTTCTAAATCTTTATCACCTGATAATAGCTGTCCTTTTGTTGCTTCAATTATTTCATAAACTTTCATTTTATTCCCCGTTAATATTCTTCAATTTGTGATTCAAAGTTTGGATACACATCTGTTCGATAATCATATAAAGAAATATAATCTTCATACACTACCTTGCGGTCCCCTTCATTATCTATTACATAATAATTATTACCAACACAATAAAATACGTGGTCACCAATTACATTTACATCTTTAATAAATTGATACGATTCAAGCTCAAGTAAATTATGACGACGTCCTTCTTCATCAATCATAATAATTGAATCTGTACTTGATAAATATATTTTCCCGTTACTATAGTTTACATATCGTAGTCCACCATTTCGTAAATAGATATTATCATCTCCATTCGATAAATGATATTGATACAAATCACCATCTTTTAAATAAAATATATAATCATCACTTAAACAATAGGCATCAATATAATCAATTAGTAACTCTTCATTATCGCCTTGCATGTCTATGCTTTTTAACTCATTATCAAAAGTCATATAATAAATAATATTATTTTCTTCATCAATAAGCATTACATAAGATATCTCATCATTTAATTGAGTAGTAACACGATCATTAAGTGTCATTTTATAAATCGTTTCATTTTCACTATCATTTTGATAGTAAATTGTTCCATTAATATTATGAACATAATATACATTATTTAATAAAATTTCTTTTTCACTCGTTTCTTTATTATATGCAATATAATCATTATTGTAGTCTATATAGTATATATTTGTATCATCAACACTTATATTTTCAGCATAGTCAGTTGTAATAACACTAGTTTCTTCTAATTCATTGTTAAACTCGATTATTTCCCCATTAATACCAATATAAAACAAATCATTGTACATAACAATATTTCCAAATGATGCATTTTCATTAACTTGTTTGCTCAAAATACTATCTGATTGTTGTACTGTTCCTATATTAGCCGATACATCGGTATTCGTTGTCTCTGGTAATATTGGCGAGTACTGCGACAATAATAAAACAATCGCAATAAATACAATGGATAAAATAACTGCTGCAAATACTCTTTTTCCATTATTCATATTATCAGGATGATTTTCATCCCTCATAATTTTACTATACTTCTTTATCATAATATCATCATCCATTTGCGGTTGTTGATAACTACCATATGCATACCCTTGCATTTGTGGTGAAACAGGTTGATTACTTACCCCCTGATTATAGCTAGGCGCTTGGTACTTTGCATCTTGTCCATAATTTGGCATTGCTTGACTTTGATTTGGTGTATATGTTGGTGTCTGTTGACTTGGTGACTGTTGTACTTGGCTCGCAGTATAGCTCTGTGGTTGCTGATAGCTTGGCGTACGATCTATTGGCACATATCCTTGGTTTGCACTGTTACTTTGTTGTGTATATGTATTTGGTAGCTGTGTATATGGTATATTTTGATATGATTGCACAGATGGTGTATATTGTTGGTTCATATTTCCACAATTACTACAGTATTTATCCTTACTATCAATTTCTATATTACAATTGTTACATTTCATAAAATCATCCCCTTCAAGTCATCATAATACCATATTTTGTATCATAATGAAACAGAATATAAAATGAAAACAGTATAGTCTCCTATACTGTCTTAATCATTATCTTCTTCATCAATTACCGTGTATGAGACATCAATGATGTCATCATTACCTGATGTATGGTTTTGGTTTGTATTACTATAGTATTCTTCCTCACTAGTTGTATACTCATTTTGATATTCATTCATTTTCTTAATAATTTGTCGTCTTTTATATCCAACATATAAAATATATAACCCAATAAACACCCAAAATATCGGATTAAATAATAAGCTTGTAAGTAATGATATAACTAAAAATACTATTAAAATAACTATCAATATATAATATATCGGCATTCTCTTTTCTCCTTTAATTGAATATACATAAATTTTATGAATTAAAAATGAACAAATCACCTTCATTTACTTCTAGACCATTAGCTAACTTTTCTACTGATTTCAATGAAATATTTCTTCTTCCTCTTTCAATATCTGATACATAGTTCTTTGATAACCCGCATCGAAACCCAAGTTCTTCTTGTGATATTCGTTTATCGTTTCGTAATTCTTTTACACGTAATCCAAATTTTTCTTCAATACTTAACATATTAATCTGTTTCCATACTTCGAAGCTTATTTGCTTCATCTTTTATCTTTTTAAGATATCGATGTAATCCTGACTTACTAATTGTTTCACCAGTTTCTTGATGATAAAGATTAGTTAGCTCTAATAAACTACTATCTGGATATTGTAAACGAACATTTGCGACTCTTTGCGTCTTTTCATCTAAAGACTCTAACCCTAAAAACATTTGAATTACTTGAATATCTTCTACTTGAGCATTAGCCGTAGCAATAATTTTCATTTCATTAGCGATATCACAGTTATTCCAACGATTCACTGTATTTGACATGCTTCGATCAATTCTTGTTGTTTCAAAATGCATAACCGACTGACTAGCGCCTACTGCACGCATAAAGTCGCCAATTTTTTCTGATGATTTGATATATACAATATAACGGTTTCTTCTTTGAATTACTTTAGCATTCAATTCATAACGATTCATAATCTTTTCTATAAATTTAGCGTGTTCTTCACTATCCAATGATAGCTCTAAATGGTAATTTGATGTTTCGGGATTATTAACACTCCCACTTGATAAAAATGCTCCTGCTAAATAAGCACGAAAACAACAATCATTTAGGAATATTTTAGAATCTGGTATAGTTGCAAACCCAAACCCTGAAAAAAGTCCTAAATCATCCAAAATTTCTTTTGCTTTTGATACTTTTAATACATACACATTGTTTTTCTTTAGTTTCATTTTACGTGAAACTAAAAATTCAATATTTGGTGTATATATTTCTTTCAACATCTTATGTACTTTGGATGCAATCTTTGCATTTTCAGTACGAATTGATATTGCTGCACCTTGACTACTTAGTGAAAAAGTTCCATTGATTTTTATAATTGCACAAAGCATAGCTTTACTGCAACATACCTCAAAATCATTAAAGACAACTTCTTCTTTAACTTCTCTAGAAAATGAGATTCTAGGCATTAATGGGCTGCATCACGATGCAGACAATTGATTTGATACTTATCTTGATATGCCTTTGACAAGTAATTTGCTATTGATACTGAGCGGTGTTGTCCACCAGTACAACCAATGCCAACAATTACATGCATCTTTCCTTCTTTTTGGTATTGTTCAAATAAATAGTCAAGTAGTACTTCAATTTTATTAATAAATACGTTTGTTTCATCTTGTTTCATCACATAATCATACACGGCTTTATCATTACCTGTTTGTGGACGCAGTTCTTCAATATAAAATGGATTAGGCAAGAAACGTACGTCAAATAATAAGTCTGATTCTTTTGGAATTCCATGTTTATAACCAAAAGATACAAAGCTAATTCGGAATATACCTAATTGTTTATCACGAAAATAGTTTTCAATAACCCTTTGTAATCGAACAAACTTCAATGAAGATGTATCAATTATATATTTTGCATGATTCGCTATTGGTTTAGCAAGTATTCTTTCAAATTCAATTGCTTCACTAAGTGTTGAAGCTTTATTTGAAATAATTACTGGATGCGTTCTTCTAGTCTCTTTATATCGCTTTAAAATAACTTCATCATTACAATCTAGAAAGACAACTGACAAATCAACCCAGTCCATATTTGTAAGTAAACGAATTGCATGCATAGCATCTTTTAAAGATACTGCCATCGCAATCTTTTGATAACTTGTATCCGTTTTAATCAATTCTCCAAATTGTTCCAACAAGGCAACAGGATAATTATCGACACATAAATATTCCATATTTTCAAAGCATGCCATTGCACTTGTTTTACCAGCACCTGACATACCTGTAACAATTACAACTTCTTTTTTATTCATCTTTATCACCTCGCATATATTCTAACAAAGTTCCAACCATAAGTGTACTATTTTATATTAAAATTTTTCGACATAAAAAAAGAACAGTATTAACTATTCTTAATTTATTATGTATTTACTATTTAAATTTTACAGCTGTACCATATGCAAGAATTTCAGCAGCACCTTGTGTAATAGCTGCAGATACATAACGAAGATTAATAACTGCATCAGCACCAATAGACTGTGCTTCAGCCACCATTCTCGCAGTTGCTTTATCTCGAGCTTCTCCCATCATTTTAGAATAACTAACAAGTTCTCCTCCAGCCAATGACTTTAATCCAGCACCAATATCTTTTCCAATGTTTTTAGACTCTACAATATTTCCTTGAACAGTACCAATAACTTCAATTTCTTTTCCAGGAATATAATCAATACTTACTACTAGCATACATATTTCCTCCTTTAATTTTTAATCTATTTTAAATGTAGCATGCAGTACATTTATTGTCAATTCATTGATAAAAACTACCACCGAAGTAGTAGTCCTCTATATTATTTTAATGTACGTAAGTATTCACTAGCCCCTTGGCCAGCAATAGCACCATCATTCGTTGCAGTTACAACTTGACGCAGTGTTTTTTGACGTACATCACCTGCAGCATAAATTCCTTTTACGGCTGTTTCCATATGCTCATTTGTTTTAATATATCCTTGCTCATCTAAAATCCCTAGTTCACTTGCAAATCCAGTTACTGGATCTAATCCCACAAATGGGAAGATTCCTTGAACTTCAATTTCACTAATTTCATTTGTAACACTATCTATTAATCCAATTCCAGATACTTTACCGTCAGTTTCATTAATATGATGTGGTTTCTTTAAGAAGTGAACTTCAATTTTATCATTACCAGCAATTTTATCTTGTACGATTTTATCTGCTCTAAATTCATCACGGCGTACGATAAGGTGTACTTTGTCTGCAAACTTTGTTAAATAGTTAGCTTCTTCTAGTGCAGAATTCCCACCACCAATAACAGCCGTCTCTTTTCCTTTATAAAATGGAGCATCACACACCGCACAGTATGAAACACCTTTTCCCGTTAGTTGTTCCTCTTTTTCAAGTCCCATTTTTCTCTCTACTGTACCAGTTGCAATAATTACTGTTTTAGCAATGTGTACACTACCACCACAAATAACATGTTTTTCATCACCATGATCTTCGATTCGATCCACTAGACCATATTCGTGTTTAGCTCCAAATGAAAGTGCATGTTCATACATTTGATACGCCAATTCTGGTCCAGCACTCATTTTAGTTCCCGGCCAGTTTTCAATATCGGCAGTCAAGTTTAGTTTCCCACCAGGGGCACCACCTTCTAAAATTGTAACTTCTAATCCTGCTCTTGATGCATATAGTGCAGCTGTAAGTCCAGCTGGACCAGCACCAATAATTATTAAATCTGTCATATTTATGTATTCCTTTCTATAAATGGTATAATTTCTTTCATTTCATCAATCATTAAATTTGGTTGCAATTGTTCTAAATGCTTTGTTCCTTTAGGAGACCAAGAAACACCAATTGTTTCAATATTTGCATTTTTACCGGCAAGAATATCTACATTGTTATCACCTATCATTACCCCTCGCTTAACCTGTAGTTTTTCCATTGCTAGTAGAATCCCTTCGGGATCAGGTTTTGTGTTTGTTACCTCATCTAAACAAATAATACTAGTAAAGTATTTCTTTAGATTAAAAGTATCCAATCCTACCATTGCAGCCACTTTGGATTTTGTTGTTACAATAGCTAGAGGGTATCCATTATTTTGTAACCAATCGAGTGTATCAATAACCGTTGGGTATACGTATACGAATTCTTGGTGTTTAGCATGATTAAATTCACGATAATAGTCTATTAGTTCTTCAACTAAGTCTTTGTCAAAGTATCTTTCAAACGATGACTTTAGTGATGGTCCTAAAAAGGATAATAATTCTTCTCTTGTTAAATTATACCCTGGTTTGTATTTTTCAAATACATATTTAAAGCTTTCTAGAATTAGCTCATCTGTATATAGTAAAGTTCCATCTAAATCAAATAGTACTGCATAATCTTTTTCCATAAACTTCCTCCATATTCTATTATAAGCTATTTATAATATATATCCACTTGTATACACAAAAAGATGCAATGCATCTTTTATAGTGTACCGTCAATAATTCTTTGTTTTAGCTCAAGAATTTTTTGTTCGATTGTTTCAATTGTATAAATAAATGCACTGTCTTCTTTTCCACTAGGATCATCTAATCCCCAGTCTTCACGATGTTTACATGGTAGCATTGGACAATTCACGTTACATCCCATAGTAATTACAATATCAACTGTAGGAATATCTTTTAATATTTTGCTACATTGTGTTTCTTCCATATCAATGTTATGCACGTCTTTCATCAAACGAACTGCATCTTGATTAATTTGTGGTTTTGTTTCTGTACCCGCTGAATAACTTTCAAACACATCACTAGCAAGTTTTTTTCCTAATGCTTCAGCAATTTGACTACGGCATGAGTTGTGCACACACACAAAGGCTACTTTTGGTTTTGTCATTTTTATATTCTCCTATTTAAACCATGATTTGGTATTATTTGCAAATTTCACTAACATTAACATAACTGGCACTTCTACCAGTAACCCAACTGTCGTTGCTAGTACTACTGGACTATCGATTCCAAATAATGTAACAGCTAACGCCACTGCAAGTTCAAAGAAATTTGATGCTCCAATCATTCCTGCTGGTGCAGCTACACTATGTGGTAATTTTAATAATTTTGATGTTCCATAAGCCAATGCAAAGATTAATACTGTTTGTAATACCAATGGTATTGCGATTAATAATACATTTAATGGATTTTCAAGAATCACTGTACCTTGCAAAGAAAAAATTATTGTTAATGTTAATAGTAATGCAATTACTGTTACATTATTAAACTTCTTTAAGAATACATTTTCAAAATAATCTAATCCTTTTGACTTAATAACCATTGTTCTTGTTACTATTCCAGCTACTAGTGGAATAACTACAAATAATACTAATGATAATAATAATGTATCCCAAGGAATTTGAACTCCTGTAACACCTAATAAAAATCCTACGATTGGTACAAACGCCACTAAAATAATTAAATCATTTGTAGCAACTTGAACAACTGTATATGCTGCATCGCCATCTGTTAAATAACTCCAAACAAATACCATTGCTGTACAAGGTGCAGCCCCTAATAAGATTGCTCCTGCTAGATAATCACTTGCAAGGGCTGTTGGTAACATATCTTTAAAAAATACAAAGAAGAATAAATAAGCTATCGCAAACATTGTAAATGGCTTAATTAACCAGTTTACAACCCATGTCACAAATAATCCTTTTGGTCTTTTACCTACTTCTTTAATACTTTTAAAATCAACTTTTAACATCATTGGATAGATCATTAACCAAATCAATACTGCTATTGGTAATGAAACATTTGCATACTCAAAGTTACCTAAAAACTCTGGTACTGCAGGTAGCAGTGAACCAATTAAGATTCCTGCAATCATACAAAGCACTACCCATAAAGTTAAGTACTTTTCAAAAAATCCGATTTTCTTTTCCACCTCTAGAACTCCTTACTAATTAACTCTTTTGCATTTTCTACAGAAATTAATTTCCCTTGACATAATACTTTACTATTTACAACTAAAGCTGGGGTTTGCATCACACCATATTTAGCGATTGTTGCCATATCACCAATATTTACTACTGTTTCTTCGATCCCTAATTCTTTAGTTGCTAATTGTACGTTTTCAAAGCTTTGTGAGCTTTTTTTACAACATGCTCCAAGAACGATAATTTTTGCGCCCTCTTGTTCTTCAATTGAACATGTGTTTCCACAAGCACATTTTGCTTCTACTTTTTTTACGTCTTTTACTTCTACTTTCTTTTTTCCAAAATTTAAAAATGCCATCTTTCTTTCCTCCTGTTTTTTATACTAATATGTCTTGGAAGATATTAAATAAATATCCAACAATAATAATTCCACTTGCACAAATAATAATAAATGCTCCAAGTAATTTTGGTTTAACTGCTTTCTTTAACATGATTAATGATGGTAAACTCAATGTTGTTACAGACATCATAAATGCTAAGATTGTTCCAAGTTGTGCACCTTTTGATAATAATGCTTCAGCAATTGGGATTGTTCCAAATATATCTGCATAGATTGGAATCCCAACAATTGTTGCTAGTAAAACACCAAATGGGTTATTACTTCCTAGTAAACTTTCAATTACATCTTGTGGTATCCAGTTATGGATTAATGCCCCAATACCAACACCAACTAGAATATAAGGGAATACCTTTTTAAATGTTTCACCAACTTGATCACGAGCATATAATACACGATCTTTTCTAGTAAGTTCCTCAGATTCAATATCAATGTTGCTTGCATTCATAATAAAATCTTCTACGTGACGATGCATCCCTAGTTTATCAAGGATTGTACCACCAATAACAGCAATAACTAAACCAACAATTACATATACAACAGCAACACGCCATCCAAAGATACTCATTAATAGTACTAAACTTCCCAAATCTACCATTGGTGAAGATATCAAGAAACTAAATGTTACTCCTACTGGTAATCCAGCACTTGTAAATCCCATAAAAAGTGGTATTGATGAACAAGAACAAAACGGTGTTACAGTACCAAGCAAGGCTGATACTATGTTAGCCCATATTCCTTTAAAACGACTTAGGATACGTTTGCTTCTTTCTGGTGGAAAGTAGCTTTGAATATATGAAATCATAAAGATTAATGAACATAATAATACTACAATCTTAATTACATCATATATAAAGAACTGTAAACTTCCTCCTAGTGGTGAAGCAATATCTAACCCTATTGTTGTAAGCAATGAGCCTACTAAATCATTCAACCACTTCATCCCTAAAATTTGAGATTGAATGAAGTCCCAAATCGAACCAATTATTTCCATATAATTCCCCTTTCTTATATCAAGATTTTTTGATATATACTCCTTTTTTAATAGCAACAGTTATGTTGCTATTGTTGAGTAATTTCTTTTAATAAAGTAATAGCTTTTTGACTTCCGCTATTACATACGCGATAGTTTGTCCACTTACCACTTTGTGAGCTTTTGACAACGCCCGCTTCAATTAATATTTTCATATGATACGATAATGCTGACTGTGCTATTCCTGTGGCATCAATAAGATCACAGGCACACTTTTCACCTTTATTTAATTCTTCTAAGATACGTAATCTTCTTTCATCACAAAATGCTTTAAATACTTTTGCAACTTCATTGTTACTACATTCACAACTCATTCCCATCACCTCACATCAAATCTTTTTGATATGTTAATAATACTAACAGTTCACTCCTTTGTCAATACTCATATCAATTTTTTTTGATATATATTTAGTATATGCAACTTTATAAGAATTATGCACAATAATATCGAATAATAATACATCAATTTATAATATTTACTAACTAAAAAGCCATTACAATATGGTGATTGGAACCTAATGTCACCGTCTTTTTCCATACAAAAAAGCTTAGCATTTGCTAAGCTTTATTTGTAATTCCATAACTTCATAACATTATTTGTTGTTTGTTCTAATGCTTCTTGACCTTTTACTAGAGCTGTTTGAAGGTCCATCGCTTCATTAACGATAGAGAACATTGCAGTTACACCAATATCATATAAATTGCTAGCTTCGGGAGTTACTCTTCCAGCGAGGACGATTACTGGAATATCTAACTCTTTAGCGATATGGGCAATACCTGAAATTGTTTTTCCATCAATTGTTTGACTATCAACACTTCCTTCTCCGGTAATTATAAGTGATGCACCTGTAGCTTTTTGTTTGAAATCCACTTTATCTAAAATGGTTTTAATTCCACTTTGTAACGGTACTCCTAATATTGCAAGAGCACCAGAGACTCCGCCAGCAGCACCAGTTCTTGGCATTGATGCTAGATCAACATTAAATTGTTCTTTAACAACATTGCTAAAAGATGTTAAGCTGTCTTCTAAAAATTCTAGTTGGCCAGGCGTTGCACCTTTTTGTTTTCCAAATACATGGGTTGCACCTTTTGGACCAACAAATGTGTTTTCTACATCACTAGCAACTTCGATTTTACAACTACCAATATTTGCAAGGGCATTTGAAATGTCCATCGTTTTAACTTGTGCAATTGAATCAACATTACAAGGGAGAACATTATTATTTTTATCATAGAAGATTACACCTAGCGCGTGTAACATTCCATACCCACCATCGTTCGTTCCAGATCCGCCTAGACAAACAATGATGTTTTTATTACCTTGATCAATTGCATCTAAAATCATTTGCCCAAATCCATGTGTTGTCATACGTGTCGGATCACGTTTTTCAACTGGAGTTAAGGCTATTCCGCAACTTTCAGCTATTTCAATTACAGCTGTATTATTTGCTTGATGATATGTGGCAGACATAACATCATTACCAAATGGATTTTGCACAGCGACACCAACAGGTTGAAGCCCTAAGGCTTCACCTATTACTTCAGCACTTCCTTCTCCACCATCGGCCATTGGAATTATGATTGTTTCAACTTCCTTGTTATTATTATTTATTGCTCTTTGAATTGCTAGACATGCATCTTTAGCACTAATGCTTTCTTTAAAAGAATCGCATGCAATGATTATTTTTTCCATGTTATTTTTCAATCAAGAATGTTTTTACTTGGTTATATTTTATTGCTTTTTCTTCTTGACTTACTTCCTCGTTTAAGTTTATTACACCAAGCACATTTTTATTTACTTCTAGAGTAACATTATTTTTCGATGTATTAAATACACGATATACTAAATCATTACTATTTTCTGCTTTTTTAAGAACACTTAAGATAATATTCTTATCTGTTTGTTCTATTAATGAGTGTGAATATGGAACAGTAAAGTCAACATCATTTAATTTCATTGCATTATAAGGCATTTTATTATATGTAACAACTGGAGTAACATATTCTTTATGTCTTCTTGCAAGAACTGTTTGATCTTTTTCAGTTACCAAGGCAAAATCAAAAGTCATTTTTGTTAATAACTGTTGATCTGGTGTTGGCATTTTGATACCTGAAGGACGACCTGGTCGACGCACTAATTCTTCTTTACCTAAGTATCCTGTAGATCTAAATAAAGTAATTGCTAGTGTGTTGTAATTATCACCAATAATTTCAAACTCACGAATTGAATTTGTAAGTACTGCGATTGGGCAATCTTTAATTGCTACATATCCAAGCATTGGATAGATTGCATCTGGTCTTTCAGACCACTTTTCTTTTTCCCATATATCCATTGCATCATCTCTTACTGCTCTTTCAATAATACCAAATTGGTTATCACTAACAGAGAATTTACCTTGCATTGCTGTTGGAATCAATGCACGTACACGATGATCTTTAGCTTTGTTATCTAAAGTCATAGACACAGCAATATTTTTACTTCCTTTAGTAAGTGTCACTGTAAAGCTTACATCAACACTTGAATCAATTACTTTTGCTTTTCTGCTATCTAAGTTAGCTGGTACTTCAAATGTATAAGCAATTGTAGCCGTTGTTGATAATGTAGATTTAACAATTGATGTTGTTGCTTTTACATCTTTAGATGTAATTACATAGTCATCTAATAATGGTGAATAATCATATCCATCTCCATCATCACTACCATCTTCTAATAATAATACTGAATCATATGAATCATTTAATTCTTTATCAACAATTGCTAATGTTCCATTTGGGTTTACAGTAATTGTATAGTACTCATTTTCTAATGTTGTATCATTTGTTGCTGATACACTCATATTAGCGTCACCTTCAATTACAAAGTATGTTTTATATCCCATTGATGGAATTGTATCTTCTACTTCAACTACATATTGTACAAATGGATCATAATTTCCATAATGTACAATTTGACGGTCGATTAATCCAGCATCAATTTCTTCTTTTTCTACAATATGGTATGGTACATTGTTACCATTTTCATCCTGTAAAACAAAGTTTTTCATTCTTGTAATAATTGTTCCTCTTACAACTGTATTTCTTGTATAAGGAAGTAAGTTGTATGCAACAAATTTATCTAATGAAATATCTAAAGACATTGCATCAGCTATTTTACGTTTATAGAAATCAATCGTACGATCAACCTTCTCATTTGCTAATTCAAAGCGTGCCATAATTTCTGCATGCACTTTATCGCTACAACAACATCCAATTGAATCATGAGCATGATTTTTCATGATTTCTTTCCAGATACTTTCAATCATCCCATGAAAGTATTCAAATCCAAGAGTATGAGCAATACTTGCAAGTGGCTCTAAAATATTTGTGATTTTATTTTCAATTACTGTATTGATTGCTTTAATATCCGCTCTTGAAGAGAAAATCGAACGGTGTACACGCATATATTTACCATCTAATAATTCTCCATGTAATGTATCATAATCATCTTTCTTTTCTAACTCTTTAAATAATAAATCATAGTTACTTAAGAAGAAGTCTTTTTTAGGATAAATATTTTTTAATTGATCCATTACTTCATAAATATCTTTTTGAATAGGCATTTGATCATGTCCGTTTGGAAGCAACAGGTTTTCACCTGTCGCTCCTCTTTCTAATACAGGCATGTATTTAGAACAACGAACTGCTAATGCTTCTTTTTCAACAGGTAAGTATTTACCAATTGCATAACCTAAAGGTAAAAGTTGTGTTAGTACTTTTGAACCATCATCACTTGTCCAATAAAATTCGGTATTACTACTTCCCATACGTTCGCTTGTACCACGCCAGAACATACTACGCTTGATATTAAATCCATTTAATATCATTGGCATTTGTCCTGATTGACCAAATGAATCTGGTAAATATCCAATATCCATGACTGGTCCAAACTCTTTACAGTCTTTGTGTCCATATAGTAAGTTTCTTACAATTGATTCACCACCAACTACCATTTCATCAGTTTGTGTATACCATGGTCCAATGATTAGTTTTCCAGCCTGAACCAATTTTTTTACTCTATCCCTGTTTTCTGGTTTCATTCCAAAATAATCTTCTAGAACTGAAGTTTGTCCATCTAACACATAGTATGGATAATTTGGATCAGTTTCTAAACGTTCCATAATTTCTTCCATATTGTTTATTAATAATAATTTTGATTCTTCCGCTGTAAAATACCACTCACGATCCCAATGCATATGTGGTACAACATGTACTTTATTTGTCATTTATATCACCTTTTATATCTTAATTTTTATTTTGTTGCTAATTTTCTCATTTTTTGTTGACGTAATACTACTAATAATACTGCTGAGATAATTGCTCCAAGAACTGCTGCAAAGAACCAAATTGCTGCTCCTACTGCTAAGTTATCTGTTGTCAGTACTAATGCCGAGAAAATCCCAGCTCCTGGAACATCTAATCCAATGTTTGCAACTGCTACGATAGCACCAGCTACTGCAGAACCTGTACATAATGAAATCATTACACGAATTGGGTCAGCCATCATGAATGGGATTGCCCCTTCAGTAATTCCTGCTAAACCAAGTAACCAAGTTGAGTTCCCAACTTCTCTTTCTTCTTCTGTATATATATCTTTTTTGATTTTTGTTGCAAATGTTACTGCAAATGCACTAACCATTTTTACTGAAGCAAATACACAATAAGGCATTAATACTCCATCACTTAATGCAGCAACACAGAATGTATAAGCTGCTTTATTTACTGGTCCACCTAAGTCAAATGAAACCATGATACCAATCATTGCTCCTAAAAGTGCCGCATTTCCACCTTGAAGTGAAGCTAAGAAGTCAAACATAATATTATTTAACCAAGCAACTGGTCCACCAACAACGAATAATACTAAAGCACCTGTAATTGATACTGATAATACTGGGTAAACTACGAAACTAACAAATCCAGCAAGTGTTCCTTTTGCAGGAATATATTTTTTAAGTGCACGAATTAAGTAACCAGCGATAAGACCACCTAGCATCCCTACTAAGAATCCACCACCAACGATATTAGCTCCAATACCTGCTGCAAAACCTGCTGCTAAAGCTGGTTTTTCACCAATTGAATAAGCCATGTATGCTGATAATACTGGTACCATGATACCAAACACTTGTCCACGGAAAGCATCTAGCATTTTTAACCAATGTGTTGAATCTAATGCACCCCAAACTGTTGCGTCACCTAAACCAGTTAAGTTACGGTAAATTACGATAAATGCTCCAAGCATCCCTGCTGCAACGATGATAGGTACGATATGACTGATACCTGTAAGTACTGATTCTTTAATTTCTTCAGCCAATGATTTTGGTTTGTCATCATATTCTACATAGTCACCAGTTGTTCCATTTTCTGCTTTATCTAAAGCTCTTTGAATAATTGCTTTAGCATCTTTTAAAGGTGCTGCAACTCTTGTTTTTTCTGTAGGTAAATGTGCAAAACGTTCTTCTTGTTTTACTGCAACATCTACTGCAAAGATTGCTGCACATGCATTTTTAAGCATTGCATTTGTATGACGATCTTCGATCCCATTAGCACCTTGCTTTTCAACATATACATTAACACCCATTTCCTTACCAGCTTTTACTAACGCTTCAGCTGCCATATACGTATGAGCAATACCAGCAGCACATGCAGTTACCGCTACGATTGATTTGTCAAAAACAACTTCTTCAACATTTTCGTCTGTTTCTTTACCATCTAGTCTAGAAACAAAATCAGCACTTGAAGTTGCACCGTATAAATGTTGAGTATAATCAGGATTTGACATTCTTGTCATCATTTCTGATAATAATTTCATTTGTGTTCCATCTTCATCAACTGCTGGAATCGCAAGTAAGAAAATATATTTTACTTCATTTGATTCCACAACACTTGGCCAGTCACCAACTGGACTATTAACAGTCATTACTGCAAAGCTTGCTTCATTTACAGCATCAGACTTTCCATGTGGAATTGCAAGTCCTGCATCAATCCCAGTAGCAGAAATCCCTTCACGATCCATTACTGCTTGATAGAATGCTTCTTTGTCTTTTACTTTCCCTTGTTGATATAGTTTTTCGATTAAAGCTCTAATGATATCCTCTCTTGAACTCATGTTACTATTAAGTTCGATTAGATTTTCATTAGTTAAAGTAGATAATTTCGTATAACTTCCTCCTATTTACATAGAAATAATATCATAGAAACTGTAACCCATTACAAATACACCATTTATGCACAAAATTACCAAAAAAAAACAGAGTATTGTGTATTTATACACAATACATCTGCCAAAATAACTCTACATATTCACGAAGTACAATCATTAGTCCGGTTCTATCAGTAACATCATAGCCATTAACCTTTTGATCTTTCCCACAAAAGTACATTGGAATATCTACTAATGCCGCCAATGGATTTTCATAAAAATGCGTAAACGATACAATAAATGCCCCACGTTCTTTTGCTTTATTTGCAAAAGTATTAATTTGTTCATTTTGACCACTTGCACTAACAATAACTACTAAATCTTTTTCATCACAATGTGTTAGTCGATACTCAATTTCGTTATATGTATCATATACCCCTACTTTATAACCATAACAAGTTAAGCTAGATGCCAGTGTATTACAAGCGTACAATGAATCACCAACACCAATAAAATGTATTGTTTTTGCCGAATGCATCTTTGCAGCAACATCTTTATATGCATCATAATCTATTAACTCCAATGTTCTAGTAATATTTTGATTAAAAAGTGTGCTTGTTTTAACAATCCCAAAATTTTCCGCATTAATCAATACCTTTAATTGGGAAAAGCCTTCATATCCTAATTTTCTAGATAATCGCATTATTGCATTGGGGACAGTATATACCTCAGCAGCAATCTTTTGTATAGAAATACTACTCAAACTATCACGATGGCTTCTAATATAATCAATTATTGCATCATCAGTGTCATTTAGTTTAAATTCATGCTGTAGTACACGATCTTCAAAGTTCATATCTATCCCTCCTGTTATCCTAATGATAACATTATTTTCCTTGCAGGGTCAAATTACTTAAATTAAAAAAGTCCACTTTTTATTAAAGTGAACTCTTTACTTATATATTTCTTATTTTTTTAGATTTATAAATACAATAAATAATACCAATAACTCCTGCAATAATAAATACAATTGAAGTGACCTGAGCCATTCTAAGACCTAAAAAATATAAACTATCTGTACGCATTCCTTCAATAAAGAAACGTGTGATTCCATACCATATAAAATATCCATAAAATTGTACACCTTGTAATTTAACAAACTTAGAAATCACAAAGTATAATAATATAAATCCTATTAAGTTACAAATTGATTCATATAAAAATGTTGGATGATAATATACACCACCGATATACATTCCCTCAATAATAAAATCGGGTAAATATAAACTCTCTAAAAACTGACGACTTACTTCACCACCATGAGCCTCTTGATTCAAGAAATTACCCCATCTACCAAAAGCTTGTCCAAGTAAAACAGTTGGCATTGCCATATCAGCTACTTCTAAAAAAGGAATATTTTTCTTTTTAAAGAACCAAAACGAAAATGCAATTGCTAGTAATACCCCACCTTGAATCGCAAGTCCGCCATCAGTAATTGCAAACATTGCTGCTAAGTTATCTTTATATTGATTATTAAACTCAAAAATCACATACCAAATTCTAGCACCCAATATTCCAGTAATTAAAATTCCAAAAAACCAATCCGACAATACTTCTTTATCATATCCCGCTTTTACAAACTTTCTTTGAGTAAACCAATATGCACATAATGCTCCTGTTAGAATCAATACCGCATACCACTCAATTTTGAGTGGACCTAATTCTAAAAAGGTATTTCTATCAGGAAATAACATTATTGTTCCTCCTGATTATTACTAATGTTTTTAAAGATACGGTCTAAAAATTCTTTTCCAGAATCTACCCCATATTCTTTTAAGCGCATGTTCATTACAGCAGACTCAATAATTACCGACATACTACGCCCACTTGATACCGGCACAACAACTTTAGGTATATCAATACCTAAAATTTCTTCGGTAGAATTCTTTTCATCCACAGCTATGCGAGTATATTCTTTTGATGGAACCCAACGATCAAGTTGAATCACTAAGTTAACTGCATCTCTATCAAGAATTGAACTAATACCAAACATTTTTGATACATCAATTACCCCAATCCCTCTAATTTCTAACATGTTACGTAATACCTCTGGTGCTTTACCAACAATTGAATTTCCAATTTGATATAACTCAATAGCATCATCTGCTACTAAGAGATGTCCTCTTTTAACAAGTTCTAAAGCAATCTCAGATTTACCAATACCGCTTTCTCCCTTAATAATAACACCTTTTCCATAAATATTTAAGAATACTCCATGCATTAATGTTTCAGGAGCTAGTGCTCTAGCTAGTTGGCTAGTTAGTTCAATAGCCACTTTTCCTGTCATTTCCTCAGTTGCAAATATAGGAAAATTACGCTCTTGAGCAATCTCATATAATACCTTAGGACATTTTTTACCCTTAGCAATAATAATACATGGTGTTTGTGTATCTGTAATTTTAGGAAATATTTCTCTTTGACGTTCATCGCTCATTTCATCGATAAAAGCCATTTCCTTTTCTCCTAAAAGAATAATTCTACGAAAATCACTATGTGTGAAAAATCCTGCAAGTTCAAAACCTGGACGGTTTATTTCTGCAACATATACTGGTCTTTTTGACGCCTCACTGTCACCTGTTATTTGTACAAATGTTTCTTCTGCTAGTAATTTTTCAACTGCAATAAATTTAGACATTTTATTTCCTCCCTACATCACTTCTTTTAAAAACTTACCTGTAAAGCTTTCATCACATGTTATTACTTTTTCTGGTGTTCCTTGAACAACAATTGTTCCACCACCACTTCCACCTTCAGGACCTAAATCAATAATGTGATCAGCCACTTTAATAACATCTAAGTTATGTTCAATAATAATAACACTATCACCTTGATCTACGATTCGATGTAATACTTCAATCAACCTAGCAACATCATGACTATGTAACCCTGTTGTTGGTTCATCTAAAATATATACCGTTTTTCCAGTTGGTTTCTTTTGTAATTCACTTGCTAGTTTCACCCTTTGGGCTTCCCCACCCGAAAGTGTTGTTGCACTTTGGCCAAGTTTAATATAGCCAAGTCCAACATCAAATAAAGTTTGTAACTTTGATTTAATCTTTGGCAAATTGTCAAAGAATTCGATAGCATCTTCTATCGTCATCTCTAATATATCATAAATATTCCTATCTTTGTATGTAACTTGTAGAGTTTCTTCATTATATCTTTTACCTCCACATTGTTCACATGGAACATATACATCTGGTAAAAAGTGCATTGAAATACGTTTTAATCCATCTCCTTGGCAAGCTTCACAACGTCCACCCTTAACATTAAAAGAGAAACGTCCTTTATCATAGCCACGCATTTTAGCCTCATTTGTTTTTGAAAACAAGTCTCGAATATCATCAAATACACCAGTATAAGTAACTGGATTTGATCTAGGAGTTCTACCAATTGGCTCTTGTGATACTTCTATTACCTTATCAATATTTTCTAACCCTGTAATCTCTTTATGTAATCCCGGTTTTTCTTTTGAGCGATATATCGCATTCATCATTGCCTTCCCTAAAACATCATTTACTAAGGTACTTTTACCACTCCCACTAACACCAGTTACGACTACCATTTTTCCTAATGGGAAGGTAACATTTATATTCTTCAAGTTATTTTGTCTTGCACCTTTTACTTGAATCTTATTCCCATTACCTTTACGTCGTTTTTTGGGAATTGGAATAATTTTCTTACGAGCAAGATATTGTCCCGTTATTGACTCTTTACAATCCATTACTTCTTGAGGAGTTCCTGCAACAATAACTTCTCCACCATGAACACCAGCCCCCGGTCCAATATCAACAATATAATCACTAGCACGCATTGTCTCTTCATCATGTTCGACGACAAGTACACTATTTCCTAAATCACGAATATTTAATAATGTATTAATTAGTTTATCATTATCTCTTTGGTGCAACCCAATTGATGGTTCATCTAAAACATATAGTACTCCTGTAAGTCTAGAACCAATTTGTGTCGCTAAGCGAATACGTTGGGCCTCTCCACCTGAAAGTCCCCCAGCTTTACGCGATAATGTTAAGTACCCTAAACCAACATCATTTAAGAATCCTAAACGATCATCTATCTCCTTAAGTACTAACTTTGATACTTTTTGTTCATACTCATTTAGTGTTACATTACGAATAAAAGGCAAGGCATCACTTATTGCAAGGTCGGTAAATTCACTAATATTTAAGCCACCAAAACGAACACTTAACACTTGTTCATTTAATCTTTTACCATGGCACGTTGGACATGTATGCTCTGCCATAAATGACGCATACCATTCTTTAGACCATGCAGAAGTCGTTTCCTGAAATCTTCTAGAAATAAGCGTTTTGATTCCCTCAATTGGCTTTACCATTTCGGTTACTCGTCCAGAGCTTGATACTAATTTGTATGCAATTGGCTTAGTAGAACCTTCAAATATTATTTTTAATTCTTTCTTGGAAAAATCTTTTAAAGGCTTTGCAAGGTCAATATTATAGCTTTCACATAATGTTAAAAATTGTTGCCATTCAATTCGATCTGTACCTACCGCTGTTTTAAAATATCGTATTCCACCCTCAATAATACTTAAGCTTTTATCCGGGATTAATAAGTCATCATCAATTTCATTTGTCACACCAAGACCCCTACATGTTGGACATGCACCTAATGGGCTATTAAACGAAAATAATCTTGGCTCCAATTTAGGAACACTAAAACCACACTCAGGACAAGCTAAATGCTCAGAAAATAATGCTTCCGTTTTTGTTGATAAATTTTCAACAATAACTTCTCCATTAGTTAACTTTAATCCAACTTCTAAAGAATCGATTAAGCGGCTACGATAACCTTCTTTTTTTATAATACGGTCTATTACTACATCGATATTATGACGCTTATTTTTATCTAAGATAATCTCATCTTCTAACAATAATGCTTCACCATTAACTTGGACACGTACATAACCATCTTTTAGTAATTGTTCAAATAATTCTTTATGGGTACCTTTTTTGTTTTTAACAACCCTAGCTAATACTTGTAAACGACTACCATCTTCATAATGTTCAATGGTATCAGCCATTTGCTTTACTGTTTGTGACTCAATAACTGTACCATGAATAGGGCAATATGCTTTCCCTACACGGGCATACAATAAACGTAAATAATCAAATATTTCAGTAACTGTACCTACTGTTGAACGAGGATTATTCGATGTTGTTTTTTGGTCAATAGCGATTGCCGGTGACAATCCCTCAATACTATCAACATCTGGTTTTTCCATATTGCCTAGAAATTGTCTTGCATAGGCACTCAATGATTCAACATATCGTCTTTGCCCTTCAGCATATATTGTATCAAATGCTAGTGAGGTTTTTCCTGAACCAGAAAGCCCAGTCATAATTACTAACTTTTCTTTAGGTATTTCTAAATCCAGGTTCTTTAAATTGTTTTCTCTAGCACCTTTTATAATTAAACTATTACTCTTCATTCTTTTCTACCTTTCTTGTAGATATAATCCACTTCATTATTTCTTCTTTACTACTACCACGTAGTTGTTTGTCATATGCTTTATTTAATACCTCTTTACGTTTATAACTTTCTATAAATGCCATTTCTACAATCATTTTACCAGTTATTAACGGAACTGGTAAAGATGTTGTTAATCGTTGTTTTTTATCTTTTATAAAATCATCAATTTCTCTAATAACTTTATGACAATCATTCCCTCTTCCAAGTTTATCACATTTTGATAAATAAATTAAATCATCTAAAGGAACAATTCCATCAAGCATTTCTAATAACTTTAGGTATCGGTAATCATTTGCCTGTTTTCTAACCATATATGGTATCTTCATATGACATAAAATCATTATTTCAATATATTTTTCATATTTCTTGGGAAATAATTGTACTTCAATAGACTTGAATATATCAACCCCAGCAACGTTGTGATATGGAGCACTACCACTTTTTGTTGTAACTTTTGCTTTTCCAATATCATGTAAAAGACAAGACCACATAAAAGCTTCCGGAATGCTAGTACGCTCTTTTAATAAGGCAGCTAAATCAACTACTAACATTGTATGTTCAAACACACTACCTTCGGGGTGATAATCTAGACGCTGAATGGTATTATCTAAATCTATTAAATAACCTGGCAGAGCACATATGTCTTTTAGAAAACGTAAGCCAATTGATGGTTTAGACGACATCATCAATTTTCGATATTCCTGTTGTACTCGACTTTCGCTCAGTGACGATAACATCTTACTGTTTACCATCTTACGGCATACTTGTTTGGTACTTTCTTCAATGTAAAACTGAAATCTACTAGCAAACTGAGCTGCACGCAAAACACGTAACGGATCTTCGATAAATGTATTTTCATTAATTAAACGAATGCAATTATTTTGTATATCTTTAATCCCGTTATATAAATCAATTACTTCATCACTTTGATAATCATATAGTAGTGCATTCATTGTGAAATCTCTTCTTTTGCTTGCTTCTTCTAAAGATAAAGATTTGATGTGCTCAACAAGAAATCCTTTATGTCCACTAGCAACTTTAGATTCAATTCTTGGCATAGCAAAATCAACATTTGGAAAAGTATCTATTTTAATAACACCAAATACCTTACCTTGTAAATTTACTTTTCCATACTTTTGAAGAATTGTTATAATTTCATCTAATTCCAACTGATATATTTCAATATCAATATCATCATTATCTCGGCTACCTGCAATATATAAATCCCGAACAATCCCACCAACAAAATACACTCTAGCACCATTACACATTAAATCATCTAAAACAATTTTTAACTCAGGGGCAACCTGTATCTTATTTTTCACCTTGTAATTCAATTAGAATATCTCTAAGTTCCATAGCTCTTTCAAAGTCTAATACCTTAGCGGCTTCTTTCATATCCTTTTCAATTTGTTTAATAACTTCTTGGCGGTCTTTCTTAGTTGCTTTTTTCCCTTTTGTAAGTAAGCTACTTGCTTCATCAATAACTTCTTGTCCTCGAATTGCATCATGAACTTCCTTAATAATTGTTTTTGGCGTTATATTATGTAATGTATTATATTCTTCTTGTATTTTTCTTCTACGGTTTGTTTCTTCAATAGCGTAATTCATAGAATCTGTCATCTTATCACCATACATGATAACAAAACCTTTACTATTACGAGCAGCACGTCCAATAGTTTGAATTAATGAACGATTACTTCGTAAAAAACCTTCCTTATCAGCATCCAAAATACATACTAAGCTAACTTCTGGAATGTCTAGTCCTTCCCTAAGTAAGTTGATCCCAACAAGAACATCGTACTTCCCTAAACGTAATCCACGAATTACTTCTATACGTTCTAACGTTTTTGTATCTGAATGTAGATAAGCTACCTTAATCCCTAATTCTTTTAAGTATGCACTTAAATCCTCAGCCATACGCTTAGTAAGTGTAGTTATTAAAACACGTTCATTAATCTTTGTACGGTCATGAATTTCACTAACAATATCATCAATTTGTCCCTTAGTAGGGCGCACTTCAATTATTGGATCTAACAGTCCCGTTGGACGAATAATTTGTTCTACAACATCGTGATCAACTTTTTCTAATTCATAATCGCCTGGTGTTGCTGAAACAAAAATTGATTGATTAATAATATTTTCAAATTCATCAAACTGAAGTGGACGATTATCTAAAGCACTAGGTAACCTAAATCCATATTCAACTAATGTCTCTTTACGTGAGCGATCACCATTATACATACCACGTACTTGTGGTAACATTACATGACTTTCATCAACAACAAGTAAAAAATCATCTGGAAAATAATCTAATAACGTATACGGTCTTTGTCCCGGATTACGTCCATCAATATGGCGAGAATAATTTTCGATTCCAGGACACATCCCTACTTCTCGTAGCATCTCAACATCATGACGTGTTCGTTGTTCTAACCTTTCGTGCTCTAACAACTTTGTTTGTTCTTTGAACTCTTTTAAACGATTATCTAATTCCTGGCTAATATTATCACAGGCCGCTAACATTTGTTCTTTTTTCGTTACATAGCCATAAGCTGGATAAATAGTATATGTAGAAAAATTTCCTAAAGCCTTACCTGTTAATGGGTCAACTTCACTAATCTTTTCTACAACATCACCAAACATTTCAATTCGAATCAACCAACTTTCTGTATGACCAGGAACAATTTCTATGACATCCCCGCGTACTCTAAAAGTTCCTTTAGTTTGATCCATATCATTCCTTTGGTATTGTCGATCTACTAAAAACGTTAATAGTTCTCGGCGATCTATTTCTTGATCAATGCGTAGTGAAAAAATCATTTCTTTATACTGTTCTGGATTAGAAAGACCATAAATTGATGCTACTGAAGCAACAACAATTGTATCTCTTCTTTCAATTAAAGAATTCATAGCAGCTGAACGTAACATTTCTATTTCATAGTTTGTTTTTGAATTCTTATCAATATATAAATCTCTTCCAGGAATGTATGCTTCAGGTTGATAGAAATCAAAGTTTGATACAAAGTACTCAACACGATTTTCGGGGAAAAATTCTTTAAGTTCTGAATATAGTTGACCTGCTAATGTCTTATTATGCGCTAGGACAAGTGTTGGCTTGTTTGTTTGTTCAATAACATTTGATATTGTAAATGTTTTACCAGTTCCTGTAGCTCCTAGTAATACTTGATGTTTTTTATTATTATTTATACCTTCAACAAGCTTTTTAATAGCTTGTGGTTGATCACCATTTGGTTGGTATTTTGATACTAGTTTAAACATATTTTACCTCCTTGTAGACTTTTATATGATTATATCATACTTTGTTTTTTAAACAACAAATCCATGCTTTATTATATCCTAATCCGCTGTAATTTAACCATAAACAAGAACATCTATATCCACCTGTTCTTGCTATGTAACAATGGATGCTATACCAAAACCACTATATGTTATCTTTTAATTGTACACGACCATTTATTTAAAATCACTTTCACTTATATTGTATTGTGTGTAGGTTGATCAATTCTACGAAAAGTGATTTATCCATATTCAAAATGATAGAACCATATAACTTCCAAATGCATTAATGACTACTTCAGTGAATTTAATGTCTATATTCTTGAATGTTATATTTTTAACTGTCCAAAGACACTTCAATATTTACAGGATTAATAGCACTTTATCAACCACCAATTGTTCCGTATTTTTATTGAATAGAAAAAGGACAGTAACTACTTACTATCCTTGATAATTTCTGATTCCAATGCATGATATTGCAAATCATTGCTTGGTTGATATGTGGCAACAACAAAATAAGCAAATAAATATTCTTGGTCTTCCATTGTATAGATGCCATCTTCAACTAAATAGGCTGATTTTTCAAATGCTTTTAGCGCTTCTTCTGTTTTTGTTGTAAAATAGCCATCTGTGCGATCTACATCGTAACCCAAAAACTGTAACATTTTTTGCATTGACGAAACAGCATTTCCAACTGAATCATATTGATATGGTGCATCAAACTGTTCAATCACAAATGAATCATCACGCATATTTTCAACTTCGATATCTGGTGCCAATCCAGACCCTTCAATTGTATTCCCATTAGCAGTAAGCCAACTTGCATATGTGTATTTAATAACTGAACCATTAGATAATGTTTGTTGTGTTTGGGCTGTTCCTTTTCCATAAGTTGTTGATCCAATTAATGTAAAGTCCGCCATTTCACTAAGTGAACCTGCAACTAATTCTGATGCACTAGCCGAATTCTCATTTATAAGAATATAACTATGTGGAAAACTATATTTTGAACCGCCACTAGCCGTTGTAACTTTAGCTGGTCCAGTTTTTTCTTGTAACTGATATATCGGTTCTCCTTCTTCAACAAACAAATTCATAATATCTTTTGCGGCATTTAAGTATCCCCCACCATTATCACGAACATCAATAACCAGTGTAGCCACTCCATTACTTTGAAAATCTTTCAAAGCATTTTCAACCTCTTCACTTGTATTAGAGCCAAATGTGGTAATTTCTATATATCCATATCTTATGCCTTCAACTTCTTTTATTTGTGCTGAAACAGATATATCCAATGACCCTCTTTGAAGAGTTTCCTCGTACGTATTTCCAGCATTAAATATAGTTAATGTTACTGTAGAATCTCTTGGTCCCCTGACAAGTTCTACAACTTCATCAGATGTTTTTCCACTTAACGATGTCTCACCAACAGCCGTAATGATTTCACCTGCTACTAAACCTGCCAAAGCTGCCGGAGTATGATCAAAAACATTTACAATTAATGCACCTGATTGAACCATTTGAAAACTGACCCCTATTCCTTCATAGCTACCTTCAACATCATTATTAAATTCTTCAGCCTCTTTAGCTGACAAATAACTAGTGTGAGGGTCCTGTAAAGTTTCCACCATTCCAGCTATTGTACCATCTAATATATTTACTTCATCACCATCAGCATTATACCAACGTTCATCAATGATTGAATATGCTTCATCAATTAATTCGCTACCTTCACTATTATTGACTATATTTCTAGGTACAATAAAATACCCTGCTACAAATCCTACTGCCAAAGATACCACAATAAGAATAATCATTATCCATTCAATAAAATGAGATTTTTTATTGTTTACGTCTACCACACTATCACCTCTTTTATCATTCTATCATAAAATCAATAAATTATGTAAAAAAAAAGAGTCTTTCGACTCTTATGTATTCATGATTACCCTAATTCAGCAACATGTTTGATTGTTCTAACCATTTGGCTAGTGTATGAATTTTCATTATCATACCAAGAAACAACTTGAACTTGAGTAGTTCCGTTATCTAATTGTGTAGCCATAGTTTGAGTTGCATCAAATAATGAACCAAAGCTAATTCCTACGATATCTGCAGAAACTAATTCTTCTTCAGTGTATCCAAATGATTCATTTGAAGCTGCTTTCATAGCTGCGTTGATTTCTTCAACTGTTACTAATCCATCAACTACTGCTGTTAAGATAGTAGTAGATCCTGTTGGTGTAGGAACACGTTGAGCTGAACCAATTAATTTACCATTTAATTCTGGGATTACTAATCCGATAGCTTTAGCTGCACCAGTTGAGTTAGGTACGATAGATACCGCTGCTGCACGAGCTCTTCTTAAGTCACCTTTTGGGTGAGGACCATCTAAAGTCATTTGATCTCCAGTGTAAGCATGGATTGTAGCCATGATACCACTTTTGATTTTAGCTAAGTTGTTTAAAGCATCT
Organism: uncultured Erysipelotrichales bacterium; assembly: GCA_964369175.1. Lineage (GTDB taxonomy): Bacteria > Bacillota_I > Bacilli_A > Erysipelotrichales > Coprobacillaceae > Tannockella. The sequence goes on from CAYJEM010000002.1 coordinate 54,873, forward strand.
GCCATAGGTGCTAAACAGTTAGTTGTACATGAAGCTGCAGATACTACTGTATCTTCAGCAGTTAAAATGTCATGGTTAACATTGAAAACTACAGTTTTTAAGTCATTTCCAGCTGGTGCTGAGATAATAACTTTTTTAGCTCCAGCATCAATATGTGCTTGAGAAGCATCTTTTGAACAGAAGAATCCTGTACATTCTAATACTACATCTACTCCTAAGTCTCCCCATGGAAGGTCTTTTGGATCTCTTTGTGCATAGATTTTGATTTCGTTACCATCAACAACGATTGAATCTTCTTTAGCTACAACTTTATCAGCTAATGCATATCTACCTTGTGCTGAATCATACTTTAATAAATGAGCTAACATTTTTGGGTTAGTTAAATCGTTGATTGCTACGATTTCATAACCTTCTGCTCCAAACATTTGACGGAATGCTAAACGTCCAATACGTCCAAATCCATTAATCGCTACTTTTACTGCCATGTAATAATTCCTCCTTGAATTGTATTTTAATTACCATTTTATTATATTCTAACCTTACTACAAAATCAACAAAAAACATCTTTGAAAGCCGTTTCATTTGTGAAAAAATTATTTTTCTTTTCTTACATATACATATTTTGTGAATAAAAACAAAAAATCATTCTATACTTTAACAAGGAGGACTATTATGCACTTAATACCCACAGTAATAGATAAGACAAGTCAACGCGAATATGCTTACGATATTTATTCACGATTATTAGAGGAGCGAATAATTTTATTAACTGGAACTATCGATGATAAGATGGCCAGTAGTATTGTAGGACAGCTTTTATATCTAGAATCAATCAATGACCATGAAGATATTTACATGTATATAAACTCTCCTGGTGGTAGCATTAATGCTGGTATGGCAATTTATGATACAATGAATTTCATTAAATGTGATGTCTCCACTATTTGTTTAGGGATGGCGGCAAGTATGGCGGCCTTCTTGCTAAGTTCAGGAGCATGCAAAAAAAGATATAGCTTACCAAATAGCGAAATAATGATTCATCAACCTTTAGGGGCAGTTGAAGGTCAAGCAAGTGACATTGAAATCAGTGCTCGTCGAATTATTCGTCAAAAAGAGAAATTAAATCGTATCCTTGCAGATAACTGTAAACAGGATTATCAAAGAATTTGTATTGACACTGACCGTGATTATTTCATGGAACCTATAGAAGCTCTAAAATATGGCATTATTGATGATATCATAGAAAAACAATGAAACTGATTTCTCTAAATCAGTTTTTTTTCTATAAAAAAAGGCAACTAAATAGTTGCTTTTTTACTCATCTTCATCAATTACGAGATCAAGCTCGTCAATTTCTTCAACTTCTTCTTCCGTATCAGCATATATATCATTCATATCGATATGAACAGAATCATATACGTGGCGACTACGCAAATCCCATTGATTTTCACCGACTGTGATAAATCGACCATCTAATGTGATGTTTGTATAAAATAGAGAAATTTTTTCTTCGATTTCTTCATCACTAAATCCTTTAACTTCACTTACTTCTTTCCATAATTTATTAAAAGCCATTGCATTTTTCTTTTTTGACATTAAATCAAATGCAACATCTACCATAGATATATTATCCATAACTCTTCCTCCTACATTTTTGTCGGTGCACTAACACCTATTAAGTCTAATGCATTTTGTAATGTGATTCTTGTTGCTTCTACTAATGCAAATCTTTGCCCACTTAATTCCATATTTTTTTCATCAATAACATAACAATCGTTATAGAAACTATGGAATAATTGTGCTAATTTTTGAATATAATTAGCAACTTTATGTGGCGCACGTGCTTTAGCACTGTCAACAACTTCATTTCTAAACTCATTTATATGTTTTACTAGCTCTATCTCTTTATCATTTACTAGTAATTCATAGCTGTTAGCCACCTCAATACATGCAAGTTTTGCTTGTCTACCAATCGAGCACATTCTAGCATGTGCATATTGAGCATAGTATACAGGGTTATCATTTGACGTAGATTTCGCTAATGAAATATCAAAATCAAACTGAGTACTTGGTGCTTTAGCAGCAAAGAAGTAACGCGTTGCATCTACTCCGATATCTTCTATTAAATCACGAATCGTAATAGCGTTACCTGTTCTTTTTGACATTTTTACTGGTTGTCCTTTATCCACCATTCTTACCATTTGAATAATATCAATATTTAATTGATCAGCATTATACCCAAGTGCTTGAATTGCTGCTTTCATACGATTTATATACCCGTGATGATCTGCGCCAAGTAAATCTACTAAATATTCATATCCACGATCAAGCTTATTTAAATGATATGCAATATCTGGTGTTAAATATGTATAGCTTCCATCACTTTTTATAAGCACACGGTCTTTATCATCACCAAACTTTGATGATGCAAACCATAATGCACCTTCTTGTTCGTACGTATGTCCTGCGGCTTTTAGCTTTTCGATTGTAGGTACAATACGATTTTCCGTATATAATGCTGTTTCAGATGACCATACATCATGATTAACTCTAAAGTCTTTTAATATATCCTTGATTTTTTGTAGTTGGTAAGCGACACCTTGTTCTCTAAAGAAAGCAACTGCAACATCTTCATCAGATTCTAAGTATTTATCTCCAACTTCATCTTTAATCTTTTTAGATATATCAATAATATCTTTAGCTGCGTATCCATCTTCTGGAAGTACAATTTCTTTTCCAAATAATTCTAAGTAACGCAAGTATAATGATACCGCTAAATTATGAATTTGGTTTCCTGCATCATTGATATAATACTCTGCAGTTACATCGTACCCTGCTGCTGCTAAGATACGGCAAATACTATCACCTACAGTTGCCCCACGTGCATGACCTAAATGTAAATCTCCAGTTGGATTAGCACTTACATATTCAATATTATACTTTGTTCCTTGACCATAATCAGATTTTCCATAATGCTCTTTTTCAACTAATACTTCTGAAATTATCTTTGTCATCGCTGTCTTATCTACAAAGAAATTAATGAATCCTGGCCCCGCTATTTCAATTTTTTCTACGCTAGCCTTTTCTTTATTAAACACTGATACAATAGATTGAGCGATTTCACGAGGGTTTCTTTTTAAGATTTTTGTCATCTGCATCGCAATATTTGATGAGTAATCTCCATTCGCTGTATCTTTTGGTATTTCAATCACAACATTACTAACATCATATTCATTAACAAACTCACATTTTATTAATGCTTCAATAATCGTTTCTTTTAAAGCATTTTCTGTTTTATTAATAGCCATATTTACCTCCTTTATTATTCTATTCTTTATCCTATATAAATTACCATTTACAAGCATGTAAGTCAATCATTTTAAATTACAACAATGGCGCAAAGATTCTTAAAATTGCTTCAAGTAACAACTGCATTCCTTTACGCTTCGTTGATTCAAAATCAACTTCACTACAAGATTCTAATGTTAACATAAAATCATTTTTAATATCCATAACAGTATTTGTATTATATAAATACACACCATTTTCAAAATGTAAAAACAAACTACGATAATCTAAATTAATTGTTCCCACTGCTGCAACTTTATCATCACAAACAAAAGATTTTGCATGTAAAAATCCTGGAGTATACTCATATATTTTTACTCCTGCTAGCATTAAATCATAATAATATGACCTCGTGATTTTAAACACTATTTTTTTATCTGGTATTCCTGGTGTGACAATTCGTACATCAACACCACGTTTAGCAGCCAAAATGATAGCAGATTGCAATGTTTCGTTTAATATTAGATACGGTGTAAAGATATATACATACTTCCCTGCTTGATTAATCATATTCAAGTATACGTCGTGACCTACCGCATTTTCATCTAATGGAGAGTCACCATAAGGCATAACAAACCCTTCGGCATCTTGAATATTCTTTGGAAAACGACTCGGATGATATATCGTATAGTCTTCACTACTACGATTGCTTACGTTCCAACTTGACAAAAACATCGTTGTAAGATTCCAAACAGCATCACCTTCTAAACGAATTCCAGTATCTTTCCAGTGTCCAAATCTCTCTACTGCATTAATATATTCGTCTGCCAAATTAATTCCACCAGTATAGCCGATTGTTCCATCGATAACTGTAATCTTACGATGATCTCGATTATTCATTGAAAAATCAATTACCGGTACTAAAGGATTAAATGGTATACATTGGATCCCATAACTTTGTAGCTCTTTATCAAATTTTGATGGTAATGTAAATAATGATCCAAAATCATCATACATAAAGCGTACTTCTACACCTTCTTTAGCCTTTTGTTTTAATATAGTAACAATTTCATCAAACATTTGACCATGCTGGACAATAAAATATTCCATAAATATAAATGACTTTGCATTTTTCAAGTCCTCAATAATATCAATATAATTCACATCCCCAAGTGGATAATATATTGTATGCGTTTGATTAAATGCTGGAAATCCATCTTGTTGAATATAACGTAATTGACTACGTACTGATAAATCCTCAACCTGTTCTAATATTTCCTGATTCCCATTAACTTCCTTTATATAATTAATTTGATTTTGATATAACTCATTTAACTTCTTTGAAGGTCGACGATCGCCAAAAATAAAATAAATTACTCCTCCAAAATAAGGTATCAACATAACAAGTAATACCCATATCATTTTATAGCCAACATCTACCCGTACATTAATAATGTATAAAATTGCAAGAAAGTCAATTAACCAAAGCAATATACTCATTCCCGGTAATATGTAAATAACTTCATCTAACAGCCACATCCCAAATAGTACTTGCGCTAGTAAAATGATCCCCATTAGTACTAACCTTTGTTCTTTTGATTTAAAAAATTTCACATTAATTTTCCAGCGTTGTCAAGTTAATTAAAATATACACTTGGCACAGTGGTTCCTCCCCTTCTAATAAAGTATAATTAATTTTAATTGCACCCTCATATTGTAACTGCATTAATTTTGTAGTTAATTGTAGAGTTCCATAAGGACTATTATACGTGTTTAAAATTTCAGTATCTTTTTGTAATTTTAAATTCGTATTGTTATTTTGTAAGAATACAACATCGTCTACTATTTTAATATTAAATTTTTGTTTTTCACTTGTAAATATAAGTTGCTTTCCTTGGTTTGTGATTAACTCACCAATTCCTTGATAATCCATTACTTCACTGTGTTCAGGATATTTAAATATTGCCTTATATTTTACTTTTACTGTCTCTTTCATCTAATCACCATGTTTAGTATAACACAATTGTGGTAATAATACTTATGGTGATTGAATGAAAAAGATAATTAAATTTATTTCTATTTTTTTAGGTGTGATTGTCATCTGTATTGTTGGTTTATATGGCGTAGCCTATTTAAAAGGAAACCCAATCCAAGATGAAGATCGTTATATTCGTTTGTACGATAATCAAGGTGATGTCTACTATGAATCAAAAAATGGCTATCTTGGTAGTTACGTTCCTCTAGACGATATAAATCAGGATTTTTTAAACGCTATTATATCTGTCGAAGATGCCCGTTTTTATAGTCATGTTGGTTTTGATCCAATTGGTATTATGCGTGCTCTATATGTAAATACGACAAGTTTATCACTTGAACAAGGTGCAAGTACTATAACCCAACAATATGCTAGATTACTGTACTTATCAAATGATAAAACCTGGACTCGTAAGATTGAGGAGACTTTTATAGCCATGCAATTAGAAATGCATTTGACAAAAGATGAAATATTAGAAGGATATGTAAATAGTTTATATTTCGGACATGGTATTTATGGTATTCAAGATGCAGCCCACTACTATTATGACGTAGATGCTAGTGACTTATCTTTACAACAAGCAAGCATGTTAGCTGGTGTGATTAATGGACCAGGGTACTTTTCTCCGCTAATCGATATTGAAAGTGCCAAAACAAGACAAACAATTGTCTTACAAAGCATGTTAGATAATCAATATATAAATGAACAACAATTTCAAGAATCAAGTAATAGTCAAATTGAAGTAGCTTCAGTTAATGAGCAACAACAATTTATTCAGTATCAATATTACAGTGATATGGTTATAGAACAATTAGAACAACTTGGTATGCTAGATGATCAATATATAAATAACGGGCTTGAAGTATATACAACATTAGATAGAAATCTACAAGAAGAATTAATAGAAGAAACTCAAACCCAAACTGCAAAAAAAGAAATTCAAAGCGCCTCCATAGTCGTTGAACCATACACAAGCAAAATACTTGCATTACTTGGTGGTAATGATTATCAAACCAGTCAGTATAATCGTGCAACTCTAGCAAGCAGACATATTGGTAGTACTATTAAGCCATTTTTGTATTACCTTGCCTTAGAAAACGGATTTAACCCAACTACTTCATTTTATATTGAACCAACTACTTTTACTTTATCAAATGGAAATACCTATGCTCCTGTAAATTATGATAATAATTATCCATTTAGCGATGTAACACTAGCTCAAGCAATAGCTGTATCAGATAATATATATGCCATGAAAACTCATTTGCTTTTGGGAGAAGATAAACTTGCTACTTTTGTTGAACAATTTGGCTATCAAGACGTTGCAAGTGATGCATCACTTGCTCTAGGGACATTAAATAGTAGCATATATCAACTAGCTAACATGTATAACGCGATTGCTAGTGAAGGTAGATATCAAGAGATATATGCTATAAACTCAGTTCAAGATAAAGAGGGTACTATTATTTATCAACACACTAACGATTTTGTTCAATTATTAGACAAGGATACTTGTTTACAACTTTCACAACTATTGACAGCACCTTTTGATTCGCAGTTTTCGACATACTTAACAGCTACATTTCAAAATTATCAATTTGATTTTTTAAATGCAGGAAAAAGTGGTACTACCAACTTTGATAGTTTATCTGTAGGATATAACCCCTCTATACTAGTTGCATCTTGGGTTGGTTATGATGACAATCGTCCTTTGGAGAAAGAAAATGAGCGAGCAATCTCAAAAAACATTATGGCCCACATCCTCTCTAGTAACTCAAATCTCTCAAGCCAAAGCTGGTATAAACCAACCGATAACTTAGAGAAAATAAGCATTAATCCAATAACTGGAGAATTAGATTCTAATGGTGTTGAATATTGGTTTAAGTCAGTACAATAAAACCAATACTAAGTATTGGTTTTAGGATAAAATATTTTAACGTCTTTCTTACTCTTTTTTGAATTTGTAATAGCCCAAACTATTTCAGATACTTCTGGCAAAGGAACATTTCCTTTTGAAGTAATAATTTCAATTTCATGAATTCCACGCTTACTTCCATAATAACGATATGGTATTTGACTTTGGTCATCACTCACAACATAGTATCTTGGATTATATCCAAGGGATAGATAGTGTTCCTTATACTTTTCTATCTGTTCATTGTTATCAACATCATCATAAGTAAATAAATCACGGTTAAAGAAACGAGTTGTTAAATCAACTAATATTGAATCTGCTGACTTAGTAAACCTTTTAAAATAATAAAAGACAATGTTTTCATCTAAATCAACATATTGTTGTTCATTAACTTCACCTTTAAAAAAAGGCTCTAAATATTCAATATCTCCCAAATCACATCCCTGATCATATAAGTCATTTGCTCTTTTAAAGATGCTTATAAGCAATTGTTCATAGGCTCTTGCTGTTGGATGATAATACACTTGCCAGTACATATGATATCTTGCTAGAATATAGTCTTCAATTGACTGAACACCACTTTTTCGATACACAATTCTTCCACCTTTAACTTCCATAATTCTAAGAATTCTTTGTAAATCAAACTGACCATATGTTGTACCAGTAAAATAAGAATCACGTAATAAGTAATCCATTCGATCAGCATCAAGTTGACTACTTATCATTTGTATAAGTATTTGGCTTGGATGTTGCTTTTTAATAATACTACTAACCACTTTACTAAAGCCTTGATGTACACTTTCTAAAATGGTATTTACTTGTGTATTACCCTCAATAATCTTTATTGTATAATCTTCATGCGAAATCTTAAAAGCATCTTCAAAACTATGTGAAAAAGGACCATGACCAACATCGTGCAGTAACGCTGCACATAATACTGATAATTTATCATAATCGTTAATATGTTTTCCAATGCATGAATCTTCACACATTAACTTGGCAATTTGATACACACCTAGACTATGACAAAAGCGAGAATGCTCAGCACTTTGATAAACTTGGTATGTTCCGCCAAGTTGACGGATTCGTCGAAGCCTTTGCATTTCACACGTATCAATTAATTGTAATATAACACTATGTTCAACTGTTATATAGTTATGTACTGCATCGCGAAACACTCTAGTTTTTTCTAAAGTCATGCTTTCTAAAGTAAAGTTTTCTAGCATTATATTAGTCCTCCACAAGTTCGAAACGATATTTTTGTTTTACATCTGGATATTTAATGACATCAACGAGTGATAAAAACATTATTTTATCACGTACATAAATTTCTTTTTTATCATATAATTGTTTATAAACAACGACTTCTTTTAATGTTTCACTATCAATGGCAATATGCAATACTTGATATTTTTTTCCTTTAAAATGCTGATAGATACCATTTAATACAAGTTCTCTTTCCATATATATAGCTCCTTTTTATTTAGTATATCATATTCATAGGTGCTTAATATATACATTTACTTTTTCAAAAACTGAAAAAGTAATAATTTATATAACCAATCATTTATACTATATGTATCAAACCTAGGAGGAAATTATAAATGGCAAAAGGTGTAAAAATTGTAACAATTGGTGGAGGTAGTAGTTATACTCCAGAACTAGTTGAAGGTTTCATCAATAGATATGATGAATTACCAATCCGTGAAATGTGGTTAGTCGACATTGAAGCTGGAAAAGAAAAAATGGAAATCGTTGGTACGATGGCACAACGTATGTGGGATGCTTCTCCATATGATGTAAAAGTACATTTAACGTTAGATAGAAGAGAAGCATTAAAAGATGCAGACTTCGTTACGACACAATTCCGTGTAGGATTACTAAATGCTCGTATTAAAGATGAAAGAATTCCTTTCTCTTATGGAATGCTTGGTCAAGAAACAAATGGTGCTGGAGGAATGTTAAAAGCATTTAGAACAATTCCAGTAATCTTAAGCATTGTTGAAGATATGAAAGAATTATGTCCAAACGCTTGGTTAGTTAACTTCACTAATCCCGCTGGAATGGTTACTGAAGCTGTTCTTAAATATGGTAACTGGGATAAAATCATTGGTTTGTGTAATGTACCAGTTGGGGCTATCATGAGTGAATTAAAATTATTAGATGTTAAAGAAGATGACTTAATCTATAAATTTGCTGGATTAAACCACTTCCATTGGCATAAAGTATTTAATACTGCTGGTGAAGAAATTACACATGATATTATCAACAAATATTACACAGCAGATAAAGAGAAATTACCTGCAAATATTCATGACATTCCATTTATTCAAGAACATTTAGAAAAAATGGGTGTATTACCTTGTGGATACCACAGATATTACTACATGGAAGACGAAATGTTAAAACATGGTTTAGAAGAATATGCTGATCCTGAAAAAGGAACTCGTGGACAACAAGTAAAACAAACAGAAGCTGAATTATTTGAATTATATAAAGATCCAAATTTAGATCACAAACCAGAACAATTATCTAAACGTGGTGGTGCTCATTACTCAGATGCTGCTTGTGAAACAATTGCTTCAGTGTATTCAAACAAAAAAACACATGTTGTAGTTTCTACTAGAAATAATGGAGCAATCCCTGATTTACCACATGATTGTGCTGTTGAAATTTCTTCATACATCACTGCTGCAGGACCTATGCCAATCGCATTTGGTAAATTAAACTCTGCTGAAAAAGGTTGGCTTCAAGTAATGAAAGCAATGGAAGAATGTGCTGTAGAAGCAGCTGTAACTGGTGATTATGGTATGGCGTTACAGGCATTTACATTAAATCCATTAGTAAAAAGCGGTATGGTTGGAAAGCGTGTATTAGATGAATTATTAATTGCACATAAAGCTCACTTACCACAATTTGCTGAAACAATTGCTAAATTAGAAGCTGATGGAATCACAGTAACTGACGAAATTGCAAAAAGCTTAGTATAACAAAATAAAGTCTCATCATATGGTGAGGCTTTTGTTTTATCTAGATATATGATAATCTAATAAAGAGGTGATAAAATGAATAGAAGATATGAAGAATTAATTGAACAATTAAGTGCACTACTTGAGGGGGAAACAGATACTATCGCTAACTTAAGTAATGCATCATCTTTACTTTATCATACTATTGATAATGTAAACTGGGCAGGATTTTATATTTATAAAAATGATGAATTAGTTTTAGGTCCTTTCCAAGGAAAACCAGCATGTATGCATATTCCGATGAACCGCGGAGTATGTGGAAAAGCAGCATTAACTCGCAAGCCACAATGTGTCGAAGATGTACATGCATTTCCCGGACATATTGCATGTGACTGTGCATCAAATTCTGAAATTGTTATTCCAATCGTTATAGACGATACTTTGTATGGCGTCCTTGATATTGATTCATTTGAATTTGGAAACTTTACTACTATCGATGTAGATTATTTGACTAAATTTGTTGATGTCTTGAAAGAGCACATTTATGTATAATTATGGAATTGTTAGTACTGCATCAATTGTAGAAAGATTTGTTGAAGGTATCAAAGAAAGTGCTGATGGGAATGCTTATGCCATTTGTTCAAGAACATTAAAATCAGCCAAAGACCTTGCTGCAAAGTTAAATATTCCTCACTACTATGATAATAGTGAAGCACTATACAACAATCCTAACATCGATATCATATATATTCCAACTATCAATGAATTGCATTATCCAGAAGCAAAAAAAGCATTACAAGCAAAGAAACATGTTATCGTAGAAAAACCTTTTACACTTACATCAACCCAAGCAAGAGAACTATTTGATATTGCTAGAAAAAATCAATGCTTCTTAATGGAAGCACAAAAATCAGTATTTCTACCAACTACCATTAAAGTAAAAGAACTTTTACAAAATGATATTATTGGCGATGTAAAATATATTGAGTTAAAAGCCGGATTTCCCGGAAGGTTCAGTTTAGATCACTGGATGTATGATGTTCGTCGTGGTGGTGGTGCGCTTTACGGGAGTGCTACATATACAGTTGAACTACTTCAGTTTTTGTATAATAACCCAAATATTATAGCCGATGGTAGCTGCAAAGTTGGTGAAGCAAATGCAGATATGAGTTGTAATTTTCAATTACTATTAAATAATGATATACTTGTTTCTTCAACCATTTCAATGGAAACTCCACTACAAAACGAAGCTGTGTTTTATGGCGACAAGGGGTATATTGTAATCCCAAATTATTGGAAATCACGTGAAGTAAAAGTGTATTTACATGATGGTACATATACTTACTACCCATTTGAATTTGGAAGTGAGTTTACTTTTGAAATTGAACATATTCATGAATGTATTTCTAAAAATATAATTGAAAGTCCAATTATGAATAGTAAGCGTACCATTGATTGTACAACTTATGTTGAACAATTATATAAAAAGTGGCAGTTACTATAAAGGCCTAGTGCATATGCACTAAGCCTTTTTTTATTTTGTATCGTAATAACTTTTAACTAGTAGTTGTGTTTTACGAATATGATTTTCTATCTTCTCTTTTGCAAGAACAACGTCTCTTTGTTCAATTGCTTCATATATATCACGATGCTCAATTGCAGCGCTCTCTAGACGCTTTGGTTGACGAATAGAATGTTTTGCAGTTACATGTATATAATAATTTATATCTTTTAGTAATCTTTCAAAATATTGAGATTTTGTTCCTTTGTAGATTGATTCATGAAATGATATATTCAATTCTTCAAATTTTTCTTGATCTCCCTTACTTGCATAAAATTCCATCAATTCACAGATTTCTCGTAGCTTTGCAAGTTGAACTTCATCAACTCTTTCAATAGCAAATTGAATTGCAAGACTTTCAAGTACGTAACGAATTTCCAACATATCATTAATATCTCTACTTGAAAACCCTAAAACATATACTCCTTTGTTTGGAATACTATTTACTAATCCCTCTAGCTCTAATTGTTTTAATGCTTCACGGATTGGTGTTCTTGAGATATTTAATTCTTTTGAAAGAACTACTTCATTTAGTTTTTCACCTGGTTTATAGTCTTCATTTAATATTTTATCACGTAATAAAATAAATATCTTACTTCCTAATGAACCATGGCTCGTATTTTCAAATATTTTCTCTGCCATTTTTTTCACCTATAACGCCTTAATTACTTCATCTGTAAATAAAGCGGTTGTTCCACTTCCACCAATATCTGGTGTTGTGCATTTCCCTTCTTTGATTACTGTTGTAAGTGCATTGCGCAACTTTGTTGCTTCAACTTGATAATTTGTTGCCTCTAGCATCATTGCATATGCTAGTAATAGAGCAGTTGGATTAGCAATACCTTTTCCAGCAATATCAGGTGCACTTCCATGCACTGCTTCATAGATTCTAAACTCATCACCAATATTTCCACTTGGAGCAAGCCCTAAGCCACCAACTAATCCGGCACATAAATCAGATACAATATCACCATATAAATTCGGTGCTACTAACACATCATATTTTTCAGGATTAATCACAAGTTGCATACACATATTATCTACAATAACATCATTTGCTTCAATTTCTGGATATTCTTTAGCAACTGTTCTAAATGATTCTAAGAATAATCCATCACTAAATTTCATAATATTTGCTTTATGCACAGCTGATACTTTTTTACGATTATTTTTTCGAGCATAATCAAAAGCATAACGACAAATTCTTTCACTTGCCTCACGAGTAATTAACTTTACCCCATTAGCAATATCAGGCGTAACCATATACTCAATACCTTTATATAAATCTTCTGTATTTTCTCTAATGATTACTAAATCAATATTTTCATATTTTGATGCAATTCCATCAAAACTAACAATTGGACGTACATTTGCATATGTTTTAAATTGTTGTCTCATAGCAACATTTACACTACGAAATCCTGTTGCTAGTGGTGTTGCAGTAGGACCTTTTAAAACCCATTTATGTTCATTTATTGCATCAATTAGTCCTGGCTCGAATAATTCGCCCGTAGCATCAGCCAGTTCTCCACCTGCTTGAAATGTATGCCAATCAATATCTAAATTCAATGCCGCAGTAATATCTACTACACTTTGTGCTATTTCTTTTCCAATTCCATCACCTGGTATTAATACAGCTTTCATTATACATTTCCCCCTAATTCTTTAATTGCATTTAATAAGCCACCATACTCTATCATTGTTTTTTCTCTTCTTGCAAGCTCTACAGGTACTTCTAATTCTGTATTTTTACTATTATTTTTTACAATTACTGCTGTGTTGTTTTCTACAGCATCCACAATATTTTCAATTGTGTAATCATCTTCTAAATTAAAGAAATCATTTTCATCACTATTAATAACTAATGGTAAAATACCATTGTTAATAAGATTTGAACGATGAATACGAGCAAAAGAATTTGCAAATACTGCTTTTATTTTTAAATAATTCGGAACTAACGCCGCATGTTCTCTTGATGACCCTTGTCCGTAATTATCACCACCTACAATAAATCCTCCACCATTAACCATTGCACGATCATGGAACTGATCATCAACTTTACAAAATGCAAATTTTGCTAGGTGTGGTACGTTTGAACGATATGGTAGTAATTTTGAGTCTGATGGTACAATGTGATCAGTAGAAATATTATCTCCAACTTTTAATACAACTTTACTTGTAATTGTATCTACCATTTTTTCACCACGAGGAACCGGTTTGATATTTGGTCCCATATACACTTCGTTATTTTCATCATATTCATTGATAAAGAATGTATCGTTTTTAATAAATGGTGTGTTTAAATTCGTTTCAAACTGAATATTTTCATCAAATTCTTCGCTTATGACACCTTTAATTGCACTAATTGCAGCAATTTCTGGTGACACTAGATATACACTTGCATCATTTGTTCCAGAACGACCTTTAAAGTTACGATTAATTGTACGTAAAGATACTCCTTTTGATAGTGGTGCTTGTCCCATCCCAATACATGGTCCACACCCACACTCTAAGATTCTTGCTCCAGCTTGAATCATTGTTGCTAATGCACCGTTCATTGAAAGCATTGCTAGAATTGAACTTGACCCTGGAGCAATAACTAACGATACGTGATCTGCTACTGTATTTCCTTTTAGAATACTAGCAACATTCATTAAATCACTATAAGAAGAGTTTGTACAACTCCCAATAACTACTTGATTCACCTTGATACCAGATACTTCCTTAACTGGTACTACCGCATCTGGACTATGAGGTTTAGCAATCATTGGTACTAACTCACTCATATCAATTACTAATTCTTCATCATACAAGGCGTCAGCATCTGCTGCCATACTTACATAATCTTCAACACGTCCTTGTTGCAATAAGTAATCTTTTGTTCTTTGATCTGTTGGGAATATCGATGTTGTTGCACCCAGTTCTGCACCCATATTACAAATTGTTGCTCTTTCTGTTAATGAAAGTGTAGCAACACCACTACCTGTATATTCAATAATTTTATTAACGCCACCTTTTACCGTAAGCTTTTCCAATACTTTTAATATAATGTCTTTTGCACTAACAAATTTAGATTTTTCACCAATTAATTCTACTTTAACTACACTTGGACATTGTAAATAATATTTCCCTGTAGCCATTGCTACTGCAACATCAAGCCCCCCAGCTCCGATTGCAACCATTCCCATAGCACCACATGTGGGTGTGTGTGAATCAGAACCTACTAATGTTTCTCCTGGTTTCGAGAAATTTTCCAACTGTAATTGATGACATACACCATTTCCTGGTTTTGAATATACAATACCATGTTTTTTAGCAACACTACGAATAAACTCATGATCATCCATGTTTTCAAACCCTGTTTGTAACATATTATGATCAATATATGCCACTGCCTTTTTAACAGCAACATGTTTAATATTCATTGCTTCTAACTGCA
The DNA here is from genome assembly GCA_964369175.1 of uncultured Erysipelotrichales bacterium. Taxonomy (GTDB): domain Bacteria; phylum Bacillota_I; class Bacilli_A; order Erysipelotrichales; family Coprobacillaceae; genus Tannockella. Next base: position 70,080 of record CAYJEM010000002.1, read on the forward strand.
AATAAGCCATTGTCCCCGTAGAATCTTGTGTTAATGTTTGATCTATCTCAATAGCTATTGGTGTTCCTGCAACTAAATCACCTTCTACCAATTTACTCTTTAAAACCTTATACGCTAAGCTATACCCCATATTTAGCCCTCCTTCAATTGTATACAATTATACATTTCAAAACATTTTATGTAAATAGTTTCACATGAATATTTAACATTTTTAGTAATATTTATGCTAGAATATCAAAAGAGGTGAAATTATGATTATAGAATGCTCACAAGTTACAAAATCTTTTCAAGGGGTTCCCTTGTTAAAAAATATAACTTTTACAGTAAAAGAAAAAGAACGTGTTGCCATTGTCGGTGTCAACGGTGCTGGTAAAACAACAATATTAAAAATGTTAGATGATCAAATGGAAATAGATGGTGGTAATATCTTTGCTGCTAAAGATATTACCATTGGGTATCTTCGTCAAGAACATAATCTTGATGGTAGTAAAACAATCTATCAATGTGCTTTAGAAATATTTGATTATTTAATTCATATGGAACAATCATTACGTGATTTAGAAGCTCAAATGGGTGAAAATTTCAGTGATGATATTATGAATCAATATGATCGTTTGTCACACCAATTTAGTGAATTAGGTGGCTACATTTATTTAAGTAAAATTGAAGGCGTATTAAAAGGAGTTGGTTTTTCTAAGGAAGAGTTCAACGCTACTGTAAACACTCTTTCAGGTGGTCAAAAGACAAGGTTATCACTTGCTAGGCTATTATTACAAGAACCAAAACTATTGTTATTAGATGAGCCTACAAACCATTTAGATGCTAGTGCTATTCGTTTCTTAGAAGGATATCTTAAAGGATATCCTCATGCAATTATTTTTGTAAGTCATGACCGTTATTTTATAGATCAAGTTGCTAGTACCATTGTTGAGGTAGAAAATGGAAAATCTAAAACATATCATTGTTTATATAATGAATATTCATTACGTAAACAAAAGGAACGAGCAATAGAATTAAAACATTACATCAACCAACAAAAAGAAATTGCCAAAACACAAGCAAGCATTGATTTATTAAAATCTTTTAACCGCGAAAAATCAATAAAAAGAGCTGCTTCTAAAGAAAAACAGCTTGCAAAAATTGATCGTGTTGATAGACCCGAATCTTTGCCCGATAGTATATCGATGTCTTTTACACCAAGACTAGAGTCTGGACATGAAGTTGTCAAAGCTAAAGACATTGCAATTGGCTACAATGAAGTTTTATCAAATAACATTAACTTTACTATTAATAAAAACCAAAGAATTGCCTTAGTTGGTGAAAATGGGATAGGGAAAACCACACTATTTAAAGTCTTAATGAAAAACCTACAGCCGCTATCAGGTAAAATAATTCATGGTAGTAAAGTTGACATTGGTTATTATGATCAAGAGCACACATCACTTTCTAGAGCATTAACTATTTTTAATGAAATATCTGATGCTTATCCTAAAATGACAAATACGGAAATTCGCTCTATACTAGCAATGTTCAATTTTAAAGGGGAAGATGTTTTTAAAGAAATGCAAGTATTATCTGGTGGTGAAAAAGGACGTGTTGTGCTTGCAAAGCTACTTTTACAACAAGCAAACTTTCTACTTTTAGATGAACCAACAAACCATTTAGATATTGCTTCAAAAGAAGTATTAGAGCAAGCACTATTAGAGTTTAAAGGAACTATCTTTTTTATAAGTCATGATCGTTATTTTATAAATAAAATAGCTACTGATATTTATGAATTAACACCTAATGGTATTGTTCAATATATTGGTAATTATGATGATTATATTGCAAGAAAAGTGGTAGCAACCCAAACGAAGGAAGAAGTTGTGACAATTTCAAAGGTGAAACAGGGGATTGATCGAAAACAACGTAATGAGATTAAAAAAGTAGAAAAAGAGATCACAAAAATTGAAAGTGAAATAGAAAAGCTTCAGACACTACTATTAGACCCTGAAGTTATTGATGACTATATTACTTACAATAAAACAACAGATGACTTAAATGTTTTAGAGATTGAATTAGAAAACCAATTAGAAAAATGGCAACAACTACATGAAAATTAAATATTACATTCCTGTTATATTATGGATGATATTTATTTTCTACATGTCTCATCAAGATGGTACATCATCTTCTGGCATGAGTGGTCATATTGTAACAACAATTCATGAGTTCGTTACTAAATTTTTCCCTGTTGATATTTCTATAGATACTTTATCATTTATAATTCGTAAAGGTGCACATATAACCGAATATATGATATTAACATTTTTGTTTATCTACGCACTAATTAAGACAAATATTCAAAAATATCTAATTGTTAGCGCATTTGCTTCATTATTGTATGCTTGTAGTGATGAGTTACATCAAACATTCATTCCAGGTCGAGCAGGAAGTATTGTCGATGTTGGCATTGATAGTATTGGCATCGTCATTGCACTACTTATATTTTACTTGTTTAATAAATTATATTTACATAAAAAGACCGCCTAAGCGGTTTTTTCATTACTCAATATTATATGTACTTTGAATGTACTCTATTAATGTATCCTCTTTAATATCTTCTTTCTTAACACCAATCGAATATACACCAACATGTATTACAATTGCTCGATAAGGAATATTTAAAGTGTCTAGTTCATCCTTTTTTTTAATAAGCAAGTCAGCAGTATACTTCGCATCTACAGTAGTTGTGTTATCAAAATAATATATAATAGTGTATGTATTTCCTAATTCTTTAATATCATACTGTTTATCAAGTTCTAAGTCACCTATTTCTAAAACCATATCACCAAAGTTAGGAAATTTATATTCAAGAGGATCAGCAATAATGTCACTATTATAGAAATAACCTTGAATTTCTTGTTCCCTTACTTCATGTGATAAATATTCACTATAGTATTCATCACTTATACGTCTAAATGTATTTCTGCCCGATACCACATCATCAAAGTATGTATCGTGATGATATCTGCCATTGTCAAATACGATACTAAAATTTGAGTCTTGGCTTTGATCCGTTACATACCATACTGTGTCACGGTCATTAAATGTTTCAAGTGATGTTGTATAATCATATTCTAAGTCATATCTTTCAAGATAATTCTTAGAAAGTTGCACTGGATCTATTGATTCCACTTGACTTAGATTGACGATAATTATAATCACAACACCCCACATACATAAAGAAGCTGCTATTATTATATACTTAATTGATTTTTTCATTGTATTACCTCCTTATGTTTTTATTCAAATAATTTTTGACTGTCTTTTGAAGTAATATCTATTATTTTATAAAAATATTCTTTTTGACTTAGAGTTTCTCTATGTAAAATATGCTCAATAGTACCATCCTTTAAAAATAACAACTTAGACGAATACGATGCAATTTGGGAATCGTGAGTAACCATCACAATAGCAATATTTTCTTTTTCATTCAAATTTTTAAATATCGAAAGAATTTCATGAGAGTTTTTACTATCTAGATTGCCAGTTGGTTCATCAGCAACAATTACTCTTGGTCTAGTTACAATCGCTCTAGCGATTGCTACACGTTGCAACTCTCCACCAGAACATTCACTTGGATATTTGTCTAATGTATGTTCAATATTTAACTTTCGAGCGACATCTTGTACTCTTTCATTAATTTCTAAAAGTGGGACCTTATGCAAAGAAAGTGGTGTTGAAATATTTTCGAATATTGTAAGAACATCTATAATATTATAATCCTGAAATACAAACCCCAGCTTTTGATAACGAAATTTACATAATGTACTTTCTTTCATAGCAGTAATATCTTCCCCATCAATAAGCACCCTACCAGCAGTTGGAGTATCGATAGATGAAATATTATTTATTAGCGTAGATTTTCCTGATCCCGATGCACCCATAATACATAAGAATTCCCCGGGAAATACTTCTAATGATACTTTATTTAATGCAATTAAAGGTTTTTTAGTATCCAAATTATATTTTTTTGTAATATTTTTTGCTTCTAATAATGCATTATTCATTTATAAGTCCTCCTTTTTTATAAGAGTTTGATATTGGATAACGTATGTAGTAATCATAGATATCATTATTGGAATAATATATAGTGAAATAATTGTTACAAAGATTGCAAAACTTTGATTATATAATTCAATATATCGATATGAAATAACTACGACTAGGGGTAATGGAAAAAGTAGAATAGAAACATATATCAAACCTATTTCTTGTTTTAAAATTGTCTTCATTTGCAATCTAGTGTATCCAATATTGGAAAGCATCTTGTAGTCTCGATATCTTGTGACTGTATGATTTAAATATTTACAAATTAGTACTATGTTACACAATACTATTAAAAAAACATAACCTATTAAAGTAACTTTATATTCTGGACCAACACTATTTTGACTCGCAAGGGATGGCGCAAATATTGTAGGGATAGCAAGTAAAAATGTCACTATAACTAGATTGTTTTTAATTGCCGATAGGTAGTATGAGGCACCTACAAATAAACAACTATTTTTTATGAACCTCTTTTTCTTTAATAATCTAACTAATCTAGGAATTGTTAATCGAAACATCCCATAAAGACTAAGTATGCAGATTGCAGAAATTAATACGTATCCCGAAAGTATAGTAATTATTCCTTCGACATGCATTATGCTTGCTGCATATATTGAATATATATAACCAATAATTGAAATTAAAATCTTAAATAATGATTTTTTATAAGTATACAATCGAACAGATTTCCTACCCTTTTGTAAATCTAGAATACTTGTTCTATGGACATATCCCATTGTACAAATAGAAATTACCATAATTACAACAATCAATGAAAAAGCAGTGGAAATGAATGAATCAATATACACTACAGGGTAAAGCGAAGCAAATACCGTTTGATATAAAAGAGTTACTATCCCATACCCAATAGCTATGGAAAATGGTACAACTAATAACATAATGACTAGTATTTGATAAACAATATATTTAATTTTTGCAGTCATACTCGCCCCACTAAGATAAAGTAATGAAAACTCTTTCCCTTTATAGCTAAAATAATAATTTGTTGCATAAATTACTACTATCAAACAAAAGAATACAATAAATGATGGCATTAAAGTAGACAATGATAGCGAAAATCCAAATAATGATGAATCAATTGATATATTTGTATTTGCGCCAATCTCACTAAATACAAAAATTGCAGTTATTGCAAATAATAGTATCATGCCATATATTAATGATGCTTTATATTTGCGTTCCAACATCTTTAGTGAAAAATTAAGTACATTCATATTACATCCCTCCTTTAATTTTAATATAACATACTTATTAGATATATTAAAACAATATGGTAATAAAAATAATTTAAATAATTATATATATTTAAAAAAAGACAAATAACTTATAAATAGTTATTTGCCTTCAATTTAGGTTATTTTATACTCCAAATAGTAAATCTACATATGTTGGAATTGGCCAATATTCAGCACCAACTTCTTGTTCTAATGTATCTGCTACAGCACGTAATTCATTCATTGTTACAATAACTGTATCTCTCCATGCAGTTACTTGATCTTCTAATGATAATGTTCCATTTTCAATAGCTTCAATATTTTCTTCAAGTGCCGTCATTTGTGATTTCATTTCTTTTAGTAATGAAGATACTTTTACAAGATCATCTTTTAAGAAATCTACATCGATACCTGTTTCTTTTGATGTTAAATATGAAGTAGATAATGTATCTAAATAGCTAAGCGCTGCAGGATATAATTGCGATTTAGCCATTTTTAGTGCCGTTAATCCTTCTAAACGAATCGTTTTTGCATAATTATCCAAATTAATTTCATGTCTAGCTTCTAATTCAACTGGTGTATATACACCATAACGATTAAATAACTCAACATTCTTTTGGTCTTTTAAACATTTTAATGCTTCTACCGTATCTCTGTTATTTAATAACCCTCTACGCGCAGCTTCTTCTTGCCATTCCTGAGAATATCCATCTCCATTAAAGATAACTCTGCGGTGTTCCATAATAAATTCTTTAATTACTTCATCAATAGACTTACCAGATTCAATTCTATCAGCCATTTCTTCCATAGAATCAGCTAGAATAGTATTTAAGACTGTATTTGGACCTGCAATTGATTGACTTGAACCAACTGCACGGAATTCAAATTTATTTCCTGTAAAAGCAAATGGAGATGTACGATTACGATCAGTTGTATCTTTAGCAAACGTTGGAACTACAGCTACCCCAGTTTCAAATCTTTTTCCTGATTCTACATTTGATGTTTTACCACTACAAATTTCTTCAATAATAGCATCTAATTCATCACCTAAAAACATCGAAACAATTGCTGGCGGTGCTTCATTAGCACCTAAACGGTGATCATTACCTGCACTTGCAATTGACATACGTAACATATCAGCATGTTTATCAACTGCACGAATTGTACATGCTAGTGTTGCCATAAATGGAATATTTGTTGCTGGCGTTGATGTTGGATTAAATAAATTAATTCCAGTATTTGTAATAACAGACCAGTTATCATGTTTTCCAGAACCATTAACTCCTGCAAATGGTTTTTCATGTAACAAACAACGCAGTCCATGTTTTTTTGCAATATCTTGCATAAGTTGCATTAATAAATGGTTATTATCTGTTGTAATGTTCATTTTTGAGTATACACAAGCCACTTCATGTTGTGCTGGTGCTACTTCATTGTGTTTTGTTTTTGATGGAATACCGTATTTCCATAATTCGCGATCTAACTCATCCATGAATGCACCTACTTTACGTTTAATGCTTCCAAAGTAATGATCTTCTAATTCTTGACCTTTTGGTGCCATTGCCCCAAATAAGGTACGCCCTGTTAATTTTAAATCCATTCTTTCTTGGAAATATTTATCATCCACTAAAAAATATTCTTGTTCAGCACCAACTGATGCAGTTACCTTTGTTACACCTTCTTCACCAAGCAATGGCATTAAACGTACCGCAGCCTTTGAAAGAGCATCACAAGATCTAAGTAGTGGTGTTTTTTTATCTAATGCCTCACCAGTATATGAACAAAATAATGTTGGAATATATAAAGATCCATCTTTTACAAATGCTGGTGATGTACAATCCCAAGCTGTATATCCTCTTGCTTCAAATGTTGCGCGAAGTCCCCCTGATGGAAATGACGATGCATCTGGTTCACCTTTACGTAATGTTTTTCCACTGAACTCTAATACTGCTTTATTTCCTGATGGTTCAATAAAGGCATCATGTTTTTCAGCTGGTAATCCTGTCATTGGTATAAACCAATGTGTAAAGTGAGTCGCACCATTTTCAACTGCCCATATTTTCATTGCATTAGCAATAGCCGTTGCTGTTTCTTTAGATAATGGTTCCCCGTTTTCTAGTGCTTCATGAAATGCTTTATATGTTGATTTTGGAATACGCTCTTGCATTACTTCATCACTAAAGATTTTACTTCCGTATCCTTTTACTAATTCATTAATTTCCATTGTAATCCCCTTTCTAGTACTTCTTCATGTCGCTATTATACAATTATTAAGTTATGATGTCGAGTAAAAATTATCACTATTATAATTTTTTTTCACAACACCAAAAAAAGAGAGCTTGCTAATTAGCACTCCCTTGTTTAAATTCTTTTTTTTCTGCTTTACGAATTTTCTTTTCAAATACTTTTCGGTTTGCAGCATAATCTTTTACTTGAATATGAATACGTTTATTAGCCATGTGAATTGCTCCTACAAAATCAACTCTATTACTTGGTACAATTACAATTCTTTTATTTCCTTCAGTGTATAGTTCAAGTGCTCTTGCTTGAGTAATTATTTTTGTCATTTTAGGAACAGGATCACAAATTGTTTCACACTTCAAAATTTGAATTTCTTTATTTTTCCCAAGTCGTTTATGAATCACCAATTCTTTTCTACTAATAGAATACTTGTATGGTCTAAATAATAATAAATATCCAATAATAATTATTCCGGCAATCGCAACAACTATAAGTTCATTATAATGTTGTTGAAAAATCAAAATACCCATATATATTATATAGAACACAATAAAGTATATTTCGGCATCATTTCTTGCTTTTTTAAATTCTGTTGTTTCCATAATAACCCCTCTTTTCTTCAATATTATAGCGAAATTTATCACTAATAACAATAATAAATTATAACTCATTATCGTTATTAATAATAACAGGACGAAGATTATTCGTCCTGTGTATTGCTTTAACAATTTTCTGCAATTATTATTCTGCAGCTTGTTTGTTTTGGAATTTTTCGTAAGCAATTAAGAATGGGATGTAACATACGATTGATACGACCACTGCGATTGCTTGAGAAAGAGCTCCCATTACGCTACCACCTGTAGCTAAGAATCCTAGTAGGATTGGTGGAGTTGTCCATGGTACTGGAAGTACTACTGGTGGACAGAATCCTGATACTGTTAATACATAACCAACTAAGATTGTGATGATTGCTGTAAATAAGAATGGAATACCTAAGATTGGATTTAATACCATTGGGATACCGAATGTTACAGTTTCATTGATATTGAATAATCCAGGAACGATTGATAATGAAGCGATAGCTCTATTGTCAGCACGTCTAGAGAAGATGAAGATTGCAATTACTAAACCGATAGTAACCCCTGATCCTCCGAATTCACCAAACATTTGTAAGAATCCCATGTTAATTACGTTAGGAATTTCTTCACCAGCTGCAAATGCATCTGTATTTGCTAATGTTAATGGAGTAAAGATAGTTTCTTTTACTGCAGCTAACATGTTGTTACCATGAATACCAACTAACCAGAATAACATGATTAATAAGTAAATAACGATTACACCAGGAATTGAAGCTCCTACTGCTGTTAATGGTTCTGCAATTACATTTTTGATAATGTCATTTAAGTATAATCCAGTAAGTTCTACTGAAGCTAACCCGATTAATGATGTAATTAATAATACAAAGAATGCTGGTACTAAAACTTCGAATGCTCTAGCAACACCAGGTGGCACTGTATCAGGCATTTTAATTTTTAAACCTTCTACTTTAGATAATCCACAGAATAATTCTGCTGCAAGCACTGCGATAATCATACCTGTAAATAAACCTGTTGCACCAAGTACATCTCCGCTAATTGCGCTAAAAGTTGTTTCTACACCTTCAGCATCAAAGAAGATATGAGCTACATCAGTTACAGTTAACCAAGCTGCTAATCCTAAGATTCCTGGGAAGTAACCAGCTTTTTCAGCTCCTAAGTTCCACATTCCGATTTCATTTGCGATACCAAATGTAATCCCTACTGTAATACAAGAAATAGTTGCGAATTGAATCGCTGCAAACGCAGGATTTAAGAATTCTAAAGCCATTACTGGTGGAAATAATCCTCCAAGTGCTTGTGGCGCTCCTGTTGCTTCTACTACACCGTCATTGATTAAAACGTTTGTCCATAAGATCCCTACTGCCCCTGCAATTGTTAAAGGCATATAGTTTTGGAAAGCATTTTTAATCGCAGATAAATATTTGTTTTGTGCACACCACGCTCCAGCGCGTCCAAGCACATCTGCCATTTTGTCCATATTTTGTTCCTCCCTTAAAATATTTCTCTCGACATAATTAATTATAGAATTGTAAGCGCTATAAGTCAATGCTTTTTTAGTAAAAATACCATACTTTTAATTTTACATATGGCTTTTTACGCGTGAAAACGTTTTTTTGTACCAACAAATATAAAAAAGCGCAAAGCGCTTTCATTTATGTAACGTTTATAACATGAAAATTGAAATCCTTATAATGGAATCTTGCCATAGAATATTCAAATATTGCTCCAGTACTAATATATGTTATTTGTTCAATTTCTACATAAGGTTCATTTTCTTTTAATAACAAATACTTTTGTTCTAACTCAGTTGATATTTGACAGTGAATTGTTTTATGCATACTTTGTATCGTATACCCACATTTATCTTCAGCATATCCATAAATTGATTTTTTTATATCACTTTTTTTCATGTTTGGTAAAAATGATATCGGAATATATACATCTTCCAAAGAGTAAATTCTTTCATCAACAAAACGTTGACGAATAATATGATAAACAAATGACCCCTCTTCAATCTGAAGTTTTTGACTTATTTCTTCATTACAAGGAACAACATCATAAGTAATAACTTTAGATTCTACTTTCTTTGCACCATCGAAAGTTCTTGAAAGTCCAATCTTAAGATTTCCTTGTTCTTCTTTTGCACTAATAACTCCTTGGTCAAAATCTTTAACAAAAGTTCCGGCCCCACGACGACGTACTATCAATCCTTCTTTTACTAATATATCCAGTGCTTTTTTCATTGTTTCTTTATTACAGTGATATGTTACACATAAAACATATTCGTAGGGTAACTTTTGTCCATAAGTATATGTTTCATTTTGTATTTTAGAACGTATATCATCTGCAATATCTATATACTTGACTATTTTGATGTCCCCCTCCCATAATTTTATAAAGCTTTATTTAAAAATACCATATTTTATTATAAAATGCACGTTATTTATCTATATTTGTAAGCGTTAACGTTTTAATTGTTTTGCTTTCAAATGTTTTAATCGTAAATATTGTTCCCTCAAGCACGCCGTAGCTATTAGTACCTTCTTTAGGCAAAGATATCGAAGATGGATTACATATGTATATATCATTTTCTTTTTTTGCTAGTGGGACATGGAAATGTCCATACATTAACACTGTTCCTTTTTCAATATCTGGAAGCAATTCTTCATTATACAGGTGACCATGAGTAAAAAAGAACTGTATACCATTATATGTTTTTTCCACGTAACTTTTAGTTACATCGAAGTCTAGTACCATTTGATCAACTTCACTATCACAATTTCCACGAACAGCAATAATTTTGCTTGCATATTGATTTAACAACTCTGCCACCTTCATACAATCATACTCTTTTGTAAGTGGATTACGTGGTCCATGGTACAAAACATCTCCTAGTATTACTAATTGATCAAATTGTTGTTCTTCAAATATTTCTATTGCTTTTTTAGCATAATAATAACTTCCATGAATATCACTAATAAACATTACTTTCATACTTTATCTCCATTCTTTTATTTAAAAAGGGTGCTTTTAGGCACCCTTAACTGCATATCGTACAATTGTTTTTAAGTCTTCAGCCTCAACTTTGTCTGGATCATTTAGGTATATTTCATGATGAAAACCTACAAGTTTGAGGTTTTCAACTGTAATAAATTCCATGATTTCTTTTGTTGTATTAATCTCTGTGTTATATGCTCCTTTATGTAACATTTGAACACATTTCCCTTCATGTAATGATTTCATATAAACATCCATGATATACGGATTATCTGATTTACTTAACAACTTTGCTTGACAATCACTAATATAATCAATATTTACTTCTGATGGAATTGACATCATTAATGTAAAACGGATCATATCTTTTCTTGATACATTGAATCTAGTATTATCATATGTATCCCATAATCCTTCTAATGGTGGTACTGTATACTGAATTCCTTTATCTTTTAATATTTCTTTAATTTCCTTAGCTAGTAATTTTAATACTTTTGATTTTAATCTAAAATCATCAACTGTGGGATTTCCGACACCATCAATCATAATATATGACATTTTGTCAATTTCAATTACAGCCACCTTGTTTTTTGAGGCACTATAATGTGCTTTATTTGTTTTCTTAACATCAAAACTTTGCATGCACTTTCCTCCTAATGCTTTTAATACAGAATAAATAATTTTCTCGGATAGTATTTTACTCTATTTCTTTAGAAAAATAAAGTAAAATGTTAATTGTTTTTTAGTATTGTTTCCAAAACTTGATGTAGCTTTTCTTTGCTAGCAACACCTTCATGTAATTTTTGTTGATTATAGAATATTGTAGGAACATAGTAATAATCATATTTATCTGCTATTTCACTATTAATATTTTCATCTATAACCTCAACTTCTATTACTTGATATTGCGGATACTCGCTACAAAGTTCTTGCAACCATTTTCTAGCACGCATACAATGTACACAATTTTCTAATATGAATAATTTCATATTAAGCCTTGCGAATTGTTTTAATTACAATTGGAACAATTGGGCAATCGCCACGGTCACGATCAGATGAAACAATTTTATCAATTATATCTAACCCACTAGTGATTTTTCCAAACGCTGCATATTCACCATCTAAGTGTGGTGCATTTTCATGCATGATAAAGAATTGTGATGATGCAGAATCTTTAACCATTGTTCTAGCCATCGATAATACTCCACGTGTATGCACTAAATCATTTTGAACACCATTGCTTCTAAATTCTCCTTTAATTGAAGGACATTCTTTTTGTGATAGATTAGGATAGTGTCCTCCTCCTTGAATCATAAATCCAGGAATTATACGGTGAAAGATTAACCCTTGATAAAAATCTTCATCCATTAATTTAATAAAATTTTCTACCGTAATAGGTGCTACATCTGGGTATAACTCCCCTTCCATAACATCTCCATTTTCCATTTCAATAATAAATTTTTCTGTCATACTTTATTCTCCTTTATTTTGTCTTTTCTTTTCAAATACTTTAAATCCAATAAAACCTGCAACAATTACAATAACATATATTAATATTGATTGTACTAATGCAAATTGATATGCTGTTGCAACAATTAAACATAACGTTATTACATTGCATAAACTTGCCATTTTTGGTTTTTCATTAGATGTAAAATTTAATGCTGCCATTGTTGTTATAAACATAGCGATTAATAATATGGTACCCATATTGTTGCCTCCTATTTGTGATAACTTTCATTTTTCATGATTTTGAAACCACGGTATACTTGTTCAACTAAAATCAATTTCATTAATTGATGTGGAAAAGTCATTTTTGAAAATGATAAGCTAAAATTTGCTCGTTTTAGTATCTCTTCCCCGTGACCAAGAGAACCTCCAATTACAAATACAATTGTACTCTTTCCTTCTATCATACATTTTTCAATGTGCTTTGACAATCCTATAGAATCAATTTGTTTTCCTTGTACATCTAAAACAATTACATAATCACTATCTTTTATTTTTGAAAGAACTTTTTTACCTTCTTTTTGTTTAATATTATTTGCATTTGCCTCGCTACAATTATCAGGAATACTTTCATCAGCCAATTCTATCATCTCTACTTTGGTATATGCTTGGAGTCTTTTAACATATTCATTTACACCAGCTACCAAATATTTTTCTTTTAGTTTTCCTAAGGTTATAATTTTAATCATCATTATAGCATCCTCCACTAACAATGTTTACTTGACTTGCAACTTTAATATTTGGAAAGTCAATTCCTTCTTCTTTAAAAATTGTATGATATGTATTTAGTGCTACTTCAGGACTATTTGCCTCTTCGCTTAAATGTGCCAGAACTATTTCTTTACTATTATCACCAATTACTTTTACCATTTGCTTAGCACTGTATTGATTATTCAAATGACCAACATCACTAAATATACGGTTCTTTAAAAACAAAGGTCTACGAGTTGCCATTAACATCTCAATATCATGATTACTTTCAATAATATAATAATGAAGGTTATTCATATATTTTAAATTCTTTTGTGATATATACCCAGTATCTGTCATGTATAATAAACTTTCGTTTCCTTGAAAAACAAAAGCTAGCGGACTAGTAGCATCGTGAGAGATTGCTAAAGGCATTACCTTTACTTTACCTAAGGTCACCTCTTGATATGGAAATAGTGTATTATATTGTTCTTTTAAACCACCTTCTCCTGCATAAACCACCCTTGCATCAAAGATTGTTATATTTTTATTATGATCATAGTGGTCATGTGAAAGCAGAACATAGTGTATATCATCTAGCGCATATCCTACTTGTTCTAATCGATAGATAAGTTGTTTTCGAGATATTCCACAATCAATTAATATTCCTGTATCATTTTCATATACAAATGTACTATTCCCTTTTGACCCACTTGCTAAAACATGATATTCCATATATTCCCTCCTCTAACACTATATCACAACATACAAAAAAAACGTACAATGTACGCTTTTTATTTAAGTCCGTATTTTTTGTTGAATTTATCAACACGTCCATCAGCACTAGCAAATCTTTGTTTACCAGTATAGAATGGATGACAGTTATAACAAGTATCTACACGTACTTCATCTAAAACTGATCCACTTTCAAATTCGTTTCCACATGATGTACAAACCATTTTTGCTTTTTTATAATCTGGATGAATTCCTGCTTTCATATTCTTATCTCCTTCCGCCTTATAGTCTATTTACTACAAAGTAAGTTTTGCTTAGATATAATAGCACTATTTATATAAAAATACAAGTGCTTTTTTACTCTTCTACTTTTCTTCTAGTAATTCTTGCTCCTAATGATATTAATTTTGCATCAATATTAGCATATCCTCTATCAATATGGTACACATTACCAATTTCAGTAACACCTTCCCCAATTAGCCCAGCAATAATTAACGCTGCTCCACATCGTAAGTCGGTTGCATTTACACGTGTTCCTTTTAGCTTTGTTGGCCCATGAATGTGTGCCATACTTTCATCTTTTTCAATTACAGCGCCCATTTTATTTAACTCATCACAATGCAAGAATCGTTCTGGATAAATTGTTTCTACAACTTGTGAACACCCTTCAGCTTGTGTCAACAGTGTTGTTAATGGTTGCTGTAAGTCCGTAGCATAACCTGGGTATACTTGAGTACGAATATCGGTTGGCTTAAACTTTCCTTCATTACCATAAACAATAATACTATCACCAACAATGTCCATTTTTACACCCATCTCACGTAACTTAGAAGTTACTGCTTCTAAATGTTGATGAATTACATTTTGAACAATTACTTTTTCTCCAGCTGCAGCTGCAATTATTAAATATGTTCCGGCTTCAATACGATCTGGTATAATTTCATGATCACAACCACGTAAAGTTTCAACACCTTCGATGATGATTGTATCAGTACCAGCACCTCTAATTTTCGCACCCATTTTTGTTAGTAGGTTTACTACATCAATGATTTCTGGCTCTTTAGCAGCATTTTCAATAATTGTTTTACCCTCAGCTTTTACCGCTGCAAGTAATATATTAATTGTTGCGCCTACAGATGCAAAATCTAAATAAATAGTTGCACCTTTAAGTTTTTTTGCTTCTATTATATGGCATCCATCTTTAAATTCTACCGTTGCTCCTAATGCCTCAAATCCTTTTATATGCAAATCAATTGGTCTAGGTCCTAAAAAACATCCTCCTGGCGCACGCATTACTACCTTTTTGCATTTCCCAAGCAAAGCACCCATTAAATAATATGAAGCACGTAACTTATCTACTGCATCACTTACGAGTGGTATATTTTCTAAATTAGAAGGGTCAACATACAATGTATCTTCATCATGTGTGACTGCACAATTTAATTCTTTTAATAGAACACCTAATGCATCCACATCAGATATGCTTGGAACTCCATAAACTGTTACTGGCCCATCAGCCAATACAATTGCTGGTATTAGTGCTACTGTCGCATTTTTTGCACCACTAACTACAACCGTACCATTTAGTTTATGACCTCCTTCGATCATTATTACTTCAGTCATCATTGTCCTCCTTTTTTTCTCTATCTAACTATATATTAATTTAATGTAAATAACAATACAATTTTTTATGTTTAAGTCCCTAATATTACAATTTTTACCTTCATCTATATTTTATGATGTAAGTCTAAAAACATACACAAAATTTGTCAAAAAAAACCACAAATAAAGATTCCCTTTATCTATGGCTTTACTATATCAATTATGCTTTATTGATTGAACCAAATAATTCCATTTTTTCTTTAACACCTAATTTGATTGCTTCATAACCAGGGTTTAATAATTTACGTGGATCAAATCCTTTACCTTCTAAATCTTTACCAGCTTCAATGTATTTTCTTGTAGCATCTTGGAATACTAATTGACATTCAGTGTTAACATTGATTTTAGAAACTCCTAAAGAAATTGCTTTAGCAATCATATCTTCTGGAATACCAGTTCCACCATGTAAAACTAATGGTAATTTACCAGTTTCAACTTGAATTGCAGCTAATGCTTCAAAATCTAATCCTGTCCAGTTTTCTGGATATTGACCATGAATATTCCCAATACCTGCAGCTAAGAAATCAACTCCTAAATCTGCAACCATTTTACATTCTTTTGGATCTGCAACTTCACCTTTACCTACTACACCATCTTCTTCTCCACCAATAGAACCAACTTCTGCTTCTACTGAAATTCCTTTTGCATGGCAGTATGCAACTACTTCTTTTGTTTTTTCAATATTTTCTTCGATTCCATAATGAGAACCATCAAACATGATTGATGTAAATCCTGCATCTGCAGCAGTTTTAGCACCTTCATAGCTTCCGTGATCTAAGTGTAATGCAACTGGTATTGTAATATTTAATTCTTCTACCATAGCTGCTACCATAGCTGATACTGTTTTAAATCCTGTCATATATTTTGCAGCACCTTCTGATACTCCTAAAATAACTGGTGAGTTTAATTCTTGAGCAGTTGTTAAAATTGCTTTTGTCCACTCTAAATTGTTAATATTAAATTGACCTACTGCATAATTACCTGCAACAGCTTTGTCTAGCATTTCTTTTGCGCTTACTAATCCCATAAAAATCTCCTTTTCTTGTTTTTCACGTATATAATACCTTTTTTCAAAGTACATTTCTACTATTTTTTACTGTTTCTTGTTAAAATTTTGTCATTTTGAAAAAAATTTTATTATTTACCATTATATTTCCAATTCCAACTATCATGATAAATCATTTGTTTTTCCATACCACCATCAATTACGTATGTTTGTCCAGTAATAAAGCCTCCTTTGTCACTACATAAATAAAGGACCATATTTGAAATATCTTCTGGTTTTCCAACACGTCCCGCTGGTATTGATTGTTCATCAATAGGATCAAATTGTTCTGTGTCATAAACATCTATCCACCCTGGAGCGATTGCATTAACACGAACACTTGGCGATAGCGATATTGCAAGAGAATGAGTCAATGCAACAATAGCTCCCTTAGCACTAGCATATGCTTCACTGTCTGGTTCGGATTGAAATGCTCTAGTTGATGCGATATTAATAACATTACCACGACTTTCTATAAGTTGTTGCTTAAAACTTTGAACTAAATAATAGGGTGCTTTTACACCTATTGACAACACGTAATCAAAATCTTCATAACTACAATCACTAAGAATGCCCTTTTTTCCAACACAAGCATTATTTACAATTACATCAATCGATGACATTTTGTTCTTACAAAAAGATACAAAATCATCAAGAACAGATTTTTTTGTAATATCACCACAGTAAAAATGAAGGTTAGAATGAACCAGCTCTTTGTCTAAACTACTATCAATATCAATCATGCATACATCATAACCAACACGTAAATAATCCAAACATATTTGCTTACCAATCCCATGATTTCCACCTGTTACAACTACACCTTTATTCATTATTTAAGCCTCCTTTAGGTTTTTAAAAATTATACCATACATTTGTTCAAAATATGCTATAATAAGCCCGAGGTGAGTAAATTATGCAAAAATTAGCATGTCCAAAATGTCACGAAGCACTAACGTTACAAAACAATTCTTATGTTTGTAGCAACAATCATTGTTATGACATTGCAAAATCAAAATATATAAATTTATTACTTAATCCTGACAAAGCAACAAATAATCCAGGTGATAGTAAAGAAAGTCTAATCGCAAGAAAAGCATATTTAGATAATGGTTACTATGATTGTATTATGCATCAAGTAACTAAAATCATTGAAAAATACGGTAAAGAGTCAAATCAAATATTAGATTTGGGTTGTGGACAAGGATATTACACTAAGGGATTTTATGATATTTTAGGTAACCAAAACACATATTATGGATTGGATATTTCTAAAGAAGCAGTTAATATGGCAACTAAGTATACGAAGGATATTTATTGGTTAGTTGCCAATTCTAAAAATATTCCATTAATTGATGACTCAATGGATTTTATTACAGCCCTATTTACCGTTGTCAACAAAGAAGAATTACAACGTGTCATCAAAGAAGATGGTTATATTATACATGTAACTGCTAACCCCTATCATTTAGTAGAAATAAAAGAATTAATATATGACGAAATCAAAATTAAAAGTGATGAACATATTCGTTTGCCATTTCCTGTTGTTGAAAGTTTTGACTTTGTAGAAAAAGTAACAATCGATAACGGTGAAGATGCTTTAAATCTACTTAAAATGACCCCGCATTTCTATCACATAAAAAAAGAAAGACGTCATATCCTAGATACTCTTTCTAGCTTAACCATAACAGTAGATATTAAAATTACAATATACAAAAAATAGACAAGTACATTCTTGTCTTTTATATTATACGAATATATTTAATTTATACGCATAAGATTGAAAAATGCTTCTACTCATTTGAAAACAGTACATTTTTATATTATAATATTAAGTATATATAGCTTTAGGAGGTACCAATATGAATGCAAAAAAATTAAAAGAAACACTACTACGAGATATTGAAAATGAAACATATAAATGTGGTGAAAAACTTCCCACTGAAAATGAATTAATGGAAATATACAGCTCTACAAGATATAGTGTAAGAAAAGCTCTAGATGAGTTATCTAAGTCTTCAAATGTGTATCAAGTTCAAGGAAGTGGTGTCTTTGTCCGTGAGTTCAAACGTTCTGGTTGTATGACACTTACAAACACCAAAGGAATAAGCAGTGAATTTCCAGATAGTAAAGTCACAACTAAAGTTATCTCTATTGAAGAACACCTTGCTACCTTAGGAGATATCGAAGTATTTAAATGTAGCAATACAACCATTATCTATCATGTAAAGCGCATTCGCTATATTGATGATATTCCGTTTTCAATTGAATACTCTAAATACAATAAAGATTATGTAACCTATCTTAATCATGAAATCGCAACATCTTCAATCTTCGAGTATATTCAAAGTGCCTTACAGCTAAATATCGGTTTTGGAGATAAGATTATTTCAACCCGACTACTAACCAACCAAGAAGCATCACTACTAGAACTTCAGGAAAATGATCCAGCAATCATTATAAATGATACTGTGTATTTAAAAACGGGAGAAATATTTGATTATTCAACTGTTATATATAATCATAACTATGCCAAGTTCTTTACAATGTCCGTATACGGTAAATAGGTATAAGAAAACACAATTATAAAATTGTGTTTTTTTGTTTATATAATTACTCCTGCACTTGAGGTATGATGGCAACTTGTTCACCTTCTCTTGTAAAAACATAATTTTCACGAGCATAACGAGTCACGTAATCATCATCATTTAGTAATGAGACTTCGTTTTGTAAAACTGCTTGTTCTTGTAGTAGTTGATCTCTTTGCATTGTTAATGCATCTTTTTGATCTTTCAACACAGTTAAATGTAGTCCACTACTTAATGTATATACGATAATCGCAATACCCGTAAACATATATACAAATCCCATTAATCCTCTTTTTTTCGTTTTCTTTGCCACCAAATCACCTTCTTTATCTTATTTATTGTATCATGAATTCTTTTAAAAATGAAGTATATTGGTGAGATTAATTTTTTAAACGAAACCATTATCCGTTCACTTACTTGTAGCACCTCTAAAGCATAATAGTTTTCAAATACAATATACCCTGCAACTAAACTAATAAAATAATAAAATCTAATGGTCCCACCATTTATCATAACAAGCAAATAATAGTATGTAAAACCAAAGACTATGCCAAAGAAAGTAGTAAAAGCTACATTTATGATACCTTTTCTAAATACAAAGAAAAATCGACTGATAACACTATAAAATAACATTACTATAATACTATATAAAAGTGAAAAGGCGACACTTTGTACTTGTTGAATTAACTCCATTACTTAAGCAACTTGTTAAACATTGTGTCTTTCGTTTTTGCACCTTTTTTGCTATTTATATAAGCTATTGAGCTAATGTTACCCTTAATACTTACTTCACATTGTTCTTGGTCTAGGCGCAGCAATGCTAGTTCCGTTCCCGTGATGTGTAAGTATCCCAATGATGTTTCTATTAAAAATTCAATAGAGTCAAAGCTTTCAATATTTTTGACACCTGTTAATTCTACATGTTTTCGATCTTTTAAATACACATTATGATATGGTGTATGTTCAAAGCGTATATTATTTGTATCCATTATCTTTCCTCCTACTCTACTATATGAAGTGACTTATTTCATAGAACAAAAAAACGAGATTTTCATCTCGTAATTTTATAATTCCTCTCCATTTGTACGTATAACATTTTGATACCATGCAAAAGAATCTTTTTCACTTCTCTCTAATGTTCCATTTCCTTCATTATCACGATCAACATAAATAAAACCATAACGCTTTTTCATTTCTCCTGTTGTAAATGAAACACAATCAATACATCCCCATGGAGTATACCCCATTAATTCTACACCATCTTCTTCAACACACTTTTTCATTTGTTCGATATGAGTTCGTAAATACTCTATGCGATATGGATCGTGACATGAGCCATCTTCTTCTTTTACGTCAATTGCACCAAATCCATTTTCTACAATAAATAATGGTAGTTCATATCTTTCATAGAATAAATTCATTGCATAACGTAAACCTTCTGGGTCAATTGCCCATCCCCAATCAGATTCACTAATAAATGGATTTTTTACAGAATTAACACTAGCTCCATCTAATGATGAAGATACATCACGAGTATGTGTAGAATCAACTGCATTTGTCATATAATAACTAAATCCAATATATTCAACTGTCCCTTCTTTTAGGATTTTTTTATCTTCCTCAGTAATATCAATATTGAATCCTTTTCTTTCAAACATTTTTAACGTGTAGCGTGGATAGTGTCCACGTACTTGAACATCACAGAAGAAGAAACGGTCTTGCATTTCTCTTTGAGCTAAAACCATATCCGCTGGACGACAACTAAATGGATATACCGGTACCATTGCTACCATGTTTCCAATAACAAAGTTAGGATTAATCTTATATCCTTCTTTTACAGCAAGCGCACTAGCTACTAATGTATAATGTCCACATTGATACATTGCTTCTTCTGGATTTTTATAATCTCCAAAATGAGCTCCTGAGTTTGTCCAACCAAAAATATCATTATGATAGTTCATTTGGTTATTAATCTCGTTAAATGTCATCCAATATTTTACTTTATCTTTATATCTTTCAAAACATACTTTCGCAAAACGAACAAAGAATTCAATTGTTTTACGATTCATAAAACCACCATACTCTTTGGCTATGTGATATGGCATTTCAAAATGAGATAATGTAATAACCGGTTCAATATTATATTTTAACAATTCATCAAATACATCATCATAAAACTGCAACCCTTCTTCATTTGGTTCTAATTCATCACCATTAGGAAAAATACGAGTCCATGCAATACTTGTTCTAAAGCATTTAAACCCTAACTTTGCAAATAAGGCAATATCCTCTTTGTATCTTCCATGAAAATCAATTCCCCCATGATTTGGATAATAATTCCCTTCTATTACACCATCAGTAATCACACGCGGTACTCCATGTGACCCAGCTGTCATTACATCTGCTACGCTTAGTCCTTTTGAAGTGTTCAATACACCCCCTTCAAACTGGTGTGCTGCTAAAGCTCCACCCCATAAAAAGTCTTTATCAAAAGCCATTTTGAATCTCCTTTATTTAAATATTTAAAATTTGTTGGTACAAATATTATTATAAATCATTATTTAGTGATGTAAAGTAAATAAGGAGAAAAGATGGATAAAAATCCATCTTATCTATTTTTTAACCCTCTTTTACGATTAATAATCACTATAAGTGCACCTAAACTACAAACTAAGATTGTTGCATATAGAACAATATTTGTGTTATCTCCTGTATTTGCAACCTCACTATTTGCATCTTCAGGTACTACATCCGTCTCTGGTAAAGGTACTGGTGTATCTGGAGTTGCAACTACATCTACTTGTATTTCGCGAGTTACTCTGTTTCCAGCCATGTCTTCAACTTCAACTGTAACAATATAGTTACCAATAGTGTTGCTATCATATGTTGTTGTAATTATTGCTTTTGTAGTGATGATACCATCAACATTATCCGTAATAGATAGTCCGATAATGTCACTTATTATTCTTGTATCACCTACATATACTGTTGCGTTATTGGCAGTAATAACTGGGGCAACAGTATCTGGATTGTCTGGTGTAACCGGTTGAGACACAACTACTTCACGTGTAAATGTAGTTATTGTTCCAAGCTTATCTTCAACTTTATACTCTACTAAATATGTTCCAGCAACCGCCATATTTACAGTATTTGACGTAACTTCTACTTTATTTGTAATATCTGTTCCATCAATATCTAGAATTTTAATTCCTACTAATGGATCAAATCCCTCTCCCTCTACATAACTATTATTTGAAACTATTATAGATGCAGGTTTTACAACCTCAACTGTTACTGTTTTTTCTGACATATTACCAGCTGCATCTACGGATGTGATTTTTACATCATATACTCCAGCAACTGCTGTATCTAATGTTGTTGTAACTGTTGCACTTGTTGTAACATCCATGTCGATATTATCCATTACCGATAAACCAACTAATGTTTTTACATCTTCATTATTACCAACATATACTGTTGCATTGTTTGCTGTGATAACTGGTGCCGTTGTATCTAGTATAGTACTAGGTTTAATTAGTAAATCTGTATAATTAAATCCATCACCTTGTACTTCTACACGAATTGTATGGATCCCAACTGGCAATGTAATGTTGATTGGTTGTGTGTTTGCAAATGAATCCCAGCCGATATTTTCAACTGCCACACTTCCAATCTCAGTTGGTAAAGTTCTTGTATTTGCTTGCATTGAGAATAATGCCGATACATCTTTTTGCGAACCAGTTCCAGCATTAATAGCAATTGTATATTCGCCAGCAACTTGTACATCAATCAAGTAATCTTGATATGATCCTACAGATTGGAATCCGATTTTGTCACCCTCATCATACCATGATTTGTCATTTGATGAATTCACTCGTTGGTCATGACTAATTGTCGTAGTAGCATCTGTTAACACCGTTGTTGATGTTGGAGCCTTTTTGATAACAATGTCATTAATTGAGAAGCCAGCAGTATTTGACTCTAAACGAATTGTTTGGTGCCCTACAGGTAACGAAAGTGTAAATCCGTGCTCTTTAGCACCCCATGATTGAGCAAACGTAATACTTGCTAGGTTATCTGTCGCTAAAGCTAACCCACCACTTACTTTTAATGCTCCTGTCATACCCTGTGAAGCATCCACCGAGTAAGAAATAATGTAGTCTCCTGCTTCTTTTACATCTAGATAGAAATCAATATGATTTCCAATCGCTGAAGCGTCAACTTCAGTTAACGACCCAGTTGTACGATAGGCCATATCTTCTGTTAATGATGTCTCTCCAGCATCATTTAACGTTATTGGTGTTGGTAAGTCACTTGTTGCCTTAAATGTAGCCTCTTTTGTCAATGAAATATTACCATCATGATAAGCATCTTTAGATAAAGTTATAGTTCCTAGTGCATCCCCATATAATGGTATCCACTTTAATGATACTTTTGCTTGTGTATCAGAAATTTTTGTAACATCTTCAACAGTAACATATTTCGCTGCATTACCTGTTAATGTAACCATACCTGTTAAATCATCTGCTAATGTTCCACCAACTATATCAATAGTAACTTCTGAAGTGTTGTAATCAATTTCATTAACTGCAGTTAATGACTCCTCGTCATTAATTGCAATTACACTAATTGTATCTTGCAATGTTGTTCCAGCTGTCCCATTGTACTGTGTTGCATCGACTGTTAATGTAGCAACTTTATCAACGTCAAAATCTTTTCCTACTTCACTTGTGAATTTGATTTCCACTGTTGTATCACTAGTTCTTGTTACTGTGTACGTAGCATTTTCAAGTCCAGCAATAACAAATTTTGTAGGATCAATTACATCTATAAATTTTCCAGTGGCAAGTGTTGCAGTTACTGATTTTCCTGTTAAGCTTCCTTCTTCTAAAGAAGTATATGAAGTTGTAATATCATTTCCAATAACTACATTACGGTAGTTAATGTCTGATGTAAATATAACTTTAATTTTATCAATGTTTGTTGTTAAGTTTACATTTCCAGCACTTATTCCAAACGTCGAATTATCACCTGTATTTGTAATTGATACTACACCTAAATCGATTTCAGCACCTGAATCATCGATTCCTTTAAGCGTTACTGATTTTCCATCATGTGCCGTTGCTGCGTTAACTTCAACTGGATATGCTCCATCCTGTTGAACATTTACATCGTATATAATATAATCGCCATCACTTGCATATCCAAAGTTTTTCGTTGATTCTTTTTCTTCTTGCACTAATCCTTTTACTTCTAAGTAGTTATCAATATCCATTCTACCTGGAAGTGATGTATTACTATCTTCCTTAGTAAACTGTACATCTTTATAATTTACACCAGCATTTGGTGTTGTAATTGAAATTGTTTGAAGTCCTGGATTATCAAATGTTACATATGTTTGATATGTTGTATATATGTCCCATTCTCCTCCCCAGAAGAAAAATCTATCAGCCACAACTTGTCCAATTTCTTTATCTCCGTTGCTTAAAACCACAGGATAACTTTCCGTTTCACTACCACCCACTGCTACTGTAGCTACAAACTTGTATGTTCCAGCTTCAGGTACATTTACATTGTATGATATTTTTGTATCTTTTGTTATATATGTAATTGCATCTTCTCCTTGCACCGCATCTACAACAGTTGCATCAGCGATTTTTAAATCATCAGTAATGTTTTTATAAGCTGTTGCATCTACTGGTTGCCATACATAAGTTGCAACGTTTCCAGCTGGAAGTGTTGCATTGAATTGCGTTCCATTATTTACAACTTTAAAGTTTTGATCACTACCTGAGTTATTAGCAACCACCATTACTAATTCACCAGTTTCAGGATTTTTATATGTTACATTTGTTACCGTACTACTACTTCCATTAGTACTATGTACACGCACATAACCATCTTTAATATATTTTGTGAATTGACTCATAATATAAACTTCTGGTGTTTTCCAGTAATTATTTGGATCTGTTGCATCCTGTACAAATAATGTTGGATCTGGTGTTCCTACCCATTGATGTGTATTAACATTACTATCTAACATAGTTACCCAAGAATTGTAACTTTGAGAACCGTTACGATACCAATTAATGATACTATTAGCACCTGATGTTCCCCATACAGAGCGTTCTGTTAAATGCATTGATAAATCTGGATATTTTTCATACATTTGACCCATTGTAACTTCACTTCCACCATAAGGATGGAAAGCAATCCCATCAATATAATCTAATCCACCTGCTGCTTCTAAAGCTCCCATGAATGTATCAGCCCCATCAAAATTATGATCAAATGCCCATATCGCAACGTCTTTGTACTCCTCAGGTATAATTGTACTATGTACAATTTGTTCTTTAAACGCTTTTGCAACTGCAGCTTGTTGATCTCCAGTCATATAACAACTTGGATAATTAATTTCTAATACTGGTTCATTTTGTAATGTAACTGCATCAAAGTTAATTCCATGTTTGCTATATTCTTCTAAGAATCTTATAAAATATGTAGCTAATTCATCACTATATTCACTGTTGAATGCTCCACCTTTAAGTAATAATTCATTATCAGGATAACTTTCCGAGCTATTTGTTGGTGTTTTCATCCATCCTGGTGGTGACCAAGATGATGCAAAGAATTTAAGATCTTCTTCGACACCTAATTCCACAGCGATAGCTTGTAATTCATTTACAACTTGAATAACATGTGTAGTTTCATCTTTTTCAATACTAAATCCACTTCCTGTAGTATTATACCAATCTGGCTTACCATTTAGCTCTGTTCCAGTTCCATCATAATAACTATAGAATGTTTGTGCTGTAAAGTCAGAACTTGCAACAGTTAAACGAATTAATGTATTACCCATTCCGTTTACAGGATCAATTAAATATGTTAGGAATTCTTTTCTTGTTGATTCGTCCATTTTCATTAAGTTATAAATTGTTGATTCTTCTAAAGAAACACCATTTCCTAACATTGCTTGATATTCAGTTTCATCATCAATAGAAATCGTAGTTAGATTTGAATCATCTACATTGCGAATGTCAATTGGATCTTTAGTACTATTTTTATTTTCTATTTCAAATTCACCTGCATACCATGCCATATTTTGAGAATTCTCTGATGATGACATTGTTACTGACACGCCATCTTCTTTAACAAGCTCACCAGTACCAACATTATCTTCTACCGTCGGAACTTCTGGCTGTACATAATCACTATTTTTATAATCTAATGTAAAGTAATCGATATTGTAATCTCTATCTTTTGAGATAATACGAATTGTATGCGTTCCTGCTGGTAGATAAATATCACCTAATGATAACTCTGTAAACGTATCCCATCCACCAGTACTATTTGTACTTGTAGAAACATTACCATATGTAGCCCCAGCAATTTGCACTTCAAATTTTACACCTTTATTATTATTCGTTGTTCCAACCGCTGCCCCTAATGTATATGTTCCGTTTTCTTCAACATTGATTGTATAATCCATATAACGTTCTTCCCAAATATACTCTAAGTATTGGCCGTTCCATGATACTCTTATATCATTGTGTTTAGATACAAAACTTTCAGACTCGATTTTTGCTTGAGAATCTTTTGTAACTTTTATAACTGATGGATCTTCTGGTTGTATTTGTTCTTCACTATAAGATGCTTTTTGCATACCACTTCCGTACTCATATAAAACTTTACTTGCATCTTCAAATTTTGATTCAATATCTTGAGCATACCAAGGCCAAGTAAATGTTAACTGCCCAGTAAAGTCTTTGCTTCCAAATAATACATCAGCAATACCGGCACCTTCACTTCCAGGAAGACCAGCCATAATAATTGAATCTACTTGTTCAACTTGATTTGCGATTGTTATTGGTCTACCAGCAACAACAACCATGATAATTGGCATGTCTGGATATTTAGTGTTGATAGACTCTATCATATTAGCATCAGTAGCATCCAGGGTTAATCCAGCAGCTACTCTATCTCCATCTGTTTCTGCATATGGATCTTCTCCAACAACTACAATAGCAGCATCATATTCTTCTTTAATTAATCCATTTGCTGAATAATCAAATGTTTTATCAGGAGCAACTTCTCTAAAACCTTCTAAAATAGTTGTCCCTTCAGTAATATTACCTTTTGATCCTTGCCAAGTAATTGTCCAACCACCAGATTGAATCCCAATATTATGTGCAGCTTCACCCGCAACAAAAATATTATCCATGTTTGTAAGATCTGTAATTGTTGTTCCACTCGTAGTTTGAGTATTTTTTAATAATACTAATGATTCGCTAACCGCTTGTCTAGCAAGTGCTCTATGCTCATCACTTCCAACTGTACCTAATAACGTCGTATCTCCATAAGCTAAATTAGGATTATCGATTAATCCTTTTTCAACTTTTAAAGTTAAAATTCTAGATACTGCATCATCAATACGTGCCATAGAAATTTCACCATCATTAACTGCTTGAATAATTAATCCATAAGCATCTTTCCACTTTGGAGTTCCATCATCATACTTTTGAGCAATCATCAATACATCAATTCCAGCATTTATTCCATCAACTAACTGTTCTTTATATGATGATGTATTTTCAATTTGGTCGACACCGTTATAATCAGATATAATGATACCTTCAAAACCTAAATCTCCTCGTAAGTATTCAGTCAATAATTCATAGCTACCATGCATTTTTTGTCCATCAATGCTATTGTACGATACCATAATTGAATCAACACCTTTTTCAATTGCTTCAATGTAAGGTTGTGATAACTCTGCTAACATCGCATTATATTCGCTACTTCCAATTACAACATCTACATTCCCTTGGTTAATACCATTTTCTGTTTGTCCTTCACCAATAAAATGTTTTGCTGTTGCAGAAACACCTGCTGTTTCTAACCCAACAATATATGCTGATGTAAGACGTGTTACTTCTGCAATGTTTTCACTAAAACATTCGTATGTTCTACCCCAACGTTCATTTTCTGGCAGCCCTAATGTTGGTGAAAAGTTCCAATTCGTTCCCGTTGCTAGCATTTCCTCTGCTGTAGCTTCCCCGATATCTTGAACTAACTGAGCATTACCTGTTTGCCCTAAATTTATATTATGTGGAAAAATAGTTGCTCCATAAACATTGTTATGTCCATGAACTGCATCTACACCATATAGTAATGGTATACCTAATGCACTATCATTAATAGCAGCATCTTGATATAACTTTGTACGGTCAGCCCAATCACTTGCCGTGTTGTCTCCGCTTGCACTTGCTCCTCCTCCACTTAAAATTGACCCAATTCCATATTGCGCAACTTCTTCTGGTGAAATATCACGCGTATCTGCTTGAATCATTTGTCCTACTTTTTGTTCTGTAGTCATGCTTGCTACTATTGCA
>CAYJEM010000002.1:98967-101073 GCA_964369175.1 uncultured Erysipelotrichales bacterium
ACAAACAACTGGCCAATTCATTGCAATGTAATATCGATACGCCTTTATATTATATTAAACGTATTCGATATTTTGATAATACTCCTTTTGCGATTGAAACTGCATATTATAATAGTGAGATTATTCCACATATCAATAAAGATATTGCTAGTAAGTCGATATTTGAATATATCCGTTCTACATTAAACCTAACAATTGGCTTTACTGATAAATATTTAAAAGGTGAAAAATTGAGTAAAGAAAATGCTGCACTATTGAACTTAAATGAGGGAGATCCTAGTGTTGTTGTTAATGATAATATGTATTTAAGTAATGGTACTCTTTTTAATATTTCAAAAATTGTATATCATTATCAGCATGCTGAATTCTATACATCCAATATACGTTAAGGCACTTTTATAAAGTGCCTTTTTATTTAGCAAATTAAAAATACCCATAATATATGGGTATTATAAGATATCTGACTTAGTAGTATTTTTCTCAATCCATTTTATCGCATAGCTACATTGCATAATTGCCTTGTAATTATTATTTTTACAATACAAATAAAACTCTTCCATTAACAAAGTTGCTATACCTAACCCGCGAGCCTTAGGATCGACAAATGTAGTAATCAAGGTAAGGGTATTACCATCAACAGTAAACCCAACATATCCTAATTGATTATCACCTTTATCACTGATACTAATGTTACCATCTGCTATCTTTACATTATATTTATCTTGCATGTTCTTTTACCATATAATACACAGTAGCAACAGCACCACAAATAGCACCTTTTTGATGGTAGTCGTACATTACAACATCACTCCAATGCGTTCCAGCAATATCAAAGTGCATCCATGGAACATCCTTTGCAAAGTGCTTTAAAAACACACTTGATGTAATAACACCACATTTTGGACCACCAATATTTTTCATATCTGCCACATGACTTTCTAACATCTTTTGATGTTCTTTGTAATATGGCATCGCAATGAATTTTTCACCAGTATACTTACTTACCGTATTCAATGTATTAATAAGCTCTTGGCTTGTCGATACAATTGGTGTAATCGTGTGCCCAAACGCAGCTTCAGCTGCACCAGTTAAAGTAGCCATATCTAAGATTGTTGTTGCATTTTCATCAGTAATTGCATATGTAATAGCATCTGCAAGGATTAACCTTCCTTCTGCATCAGTATTTCCAATTTCTACCGTCGTTCCATCATATAGGGTAATGATATCACTTGGAAGCAATGAGTCACTAGATATTTTGTTTTCACATAAAGGGATAACTGCAATAATATTCTTATCAAGTTGTTGCTCAACTGCAGTTTTGAATATAGCTAAGACGCTAGCGGCACCACCCATATCACCTTGCATTCCCGTAATCGCCGATGTTGGTTTTAAGTTGTAACCACCCGTATCAAATGTTACACCTTTACCTATCATTGCAAGGATTTCTTTATCAGTTTGACGTGGTATATATTTTAAAACTAACAAGCATGGTCTACGTGTGCTTCCCATACCTACAGAATATAATCCCATCATATTTTTTTGGTATATCGTCGTATCATCTAAAACTGTAATTTTAACACTATCATCCTTGAATGTATCATAAGCAAAATCAACGATTGCCTGAGGAGTAATAATATTTGCTGGTGAATTCGATAAATGCTTTGCAATATTTATATTATTTGCTAGAGTAATATATTCTTGAATGTCACAGTCTTCACACAATAGCTCAATTTCTACTTTATTTGTATTTCCTTTATAATTATATGTTGATAACACTATCCCCATTACAATTGCATACATATCTGTCTCATTAAATCCTTCTAAATCGATTGATGCTTTTATTACTTTCATTTTTGATAATGTTTTATAAATTGTTGCAAACAATTCCATGATTTCTTCAATGTCATATTCTTGTTTACCACCAAAAACTAATGTTTTTGTTGTTTCGCTATAGACATTACCTTTAAAAGATAATGCAAAATCTTTAAACTCTTTAGTATCATGCAATATTTTTACATGAAAATTCTCATTTCTTTTTTGTACTATTTTAATCATATTTTTCCCTTTCTTTAAATCACAAAATTCAATACTCCTGCAAGTAACATC
>CAYJEM010000003.1:0-14819 GCA_964369175.1 uncultured Erysipelotrichales bacterium
ATTTCATACCTACACCCCTTTCTATAGTTGTTTTTTGATTTTTCAACTCATTTATAAACAATTTTTGTTTTCACTTGAACGAACCCTATTAAACAGATGGTGAATTTTATTCATTTTAACTTAATACACATTCTTTAAAATTTTGCGTCCAGTTATAAACATTAATATATTACCGGATCCTCATAACGAGTTCCTAGCTTGGCACCATCACTCCTATTGTATGAATAATATTCCATTTCATAATTGTTTGCATCAATCATCCAGTCACGTACTTTTTTAGATTTTGGATCTACCTAACATTCTAATTCGACTATCTTATAAAGATAAATCAATTTTATGCCCAATTTCAGCATTATCCATAAACTGCAACTTTTCTGAGAAAGTTAATATATTTCCTACATATGTTTTTAAAATAAATTCACAGCTAAATTCATCCTCTTTAATTTTCACAAGTATTTCTACTCTACCCAATTTATCTATTGTTAGTAATTCCAAAATAAGAGTTGCATTTTCTATAGTATGTGAGTCGTACCATATAACTTTATTTTTCTCATGAACAAATTTATCAACAGCTTTGTTTAAGCTATTTAATATCCCATAATCAATATAGCTATTATAATCGACATTAATAAATTGTGATTCTATTTTTATATTCAACATGTACATATGGCTGTCAGCCCATATCTTTTTTAATTCCAAATTATTCATTTTTTTGTACGTATAATGTTAATCTCCGTAATAACCATCAACATCATACTCTCCTTTCTAACTTATACACAAAGTTTATTTTGCTTTCTATTATTTCAAAAGAACAGAAAGTTTTCTTTGTATGATATAAGCATTCAACTTTAATCATATTTTTGATAGAATATCTGATACACTTGAACTTTTAAACAACTATTTGCGTGTTTTAATAAAATAAAAAAATAGGAAAATTAGAAATCTTTTAATATTTTATTTACACACTTATTTTTTCAATCGTTGGTTCAATACAGTTATCTATCAAAATTAATTTTATTTGAATTTAAAATCGTCAAATACATTTAGAGATTCATTATATACATAATGAATCTCTATACCTTCTACATTGTAGGCCATTTTAAACCATCCATTTTCGGCTGTCCAACCATTTGTATTATCATTTAATATCGGTTTACTCAACTTTTTTCCACCATGTGGATTGCTAATAACTTCTTCCATAGCGAATCTTTCCGCTAAGCTATTAGGAATTTGCCTAGCCCCTCTGGAGTGCTTGTCACTATAAGAAATATTTTTAATTTTATCAAGTAGTTCGTCTATTAAATCACTACTTATTACTTGAGTTTGTGCCTGCTTAAATATACCACCAACCCAATCAGAGAATCCCTTTAAAGCATTCACTATTGGATTAATTATTTTTTCTCCAAGTAACCACTTTATTGTACCAATAGCATCTCCTATTTTTCCAAAAAATCTGTTACTGTTTTTCCCATTGATTGCACAGTTGGTGAGAGCTTCGATACAAACTCATAGGCATTACTACATGCTTTTCCCATTTGTTTTGCACCAGCCATTAATGCATTTGGCAATACAATACAAGCTATATTAATTATTCCTGATAATAACATACCTCTAGCAAAATAGATAAATGCATTTAATCCATCTGCAATATCTCCTATTCCAAATGGTATCCATCCAACATAATCTAATATTGTATGCACTTTGTCCAATAAACCAGCTATTGTACTATTTGTTTGTTTAGGACACTTCGCTACCACTTGTACTTGTTTCATTTGTGGTTTTATATCCTCAAATGCTTTTATTTGTGCACTTGATGTGGCAAGTCCTACTGCTGCAATTGCAGCTATCATTCCTTTATTACTGTTTGTATTTGTTGATTGTGACTGCGTGGTTGTTGTTGATTTTGTTACTACATTTGTTGGAATAGGTGTTCCATCTTTTATCGATTGTACTATCTTACTAGCAATATCTGTTAGCGTTGTAGAAAATGACCAATTTCCATTTCTATCAACATATTTATATGGATTATTTAATGTGTATGCATACCTATTTTGAGAAATAATACTCTCTTTTTCTCCTGAGTAATTTGTATCAATTTGTATAAATCTTGAGATACTAGGATCATAATATCTAGCTCTTAAATAGATAAGCCCACTGTTATCTAATACTTCCCCATTATATCCATGAGTAATATCTGATTGCACCGTATACCCATAATCAGTATAACTTATTTGTGTGATGTTTTCATCAGTTATTTTTGCAATAACACTATCATTCCATCCATTAACAATTACTTCTTCATCACAAAAAGAGACAAACAACGAATCGTTATTTGTCTTCATATTCCTTCTATTGAACTTAATAGAATCTTATTGAATTAAGATATTTTTGTGAATTTTAAGTCAGCTAAGTATTCTTCAAAAGTTTCATCTTCTTTAAATACTCCAGCACAACATAATACTTCTTCAAATATTTTCCCAATTTCTTCTTGAATGATTTGTTCAACATTATCACTTGTAATGTTTGGATTACGTTTTTTCAAAGCGATAATCCAATCACTATGTTTAGAAATTGTTTCATTTGTTGAAACATCTTTGTTATTAACTAGATATTCTTTTAGTATTTCAATTTCTTCTTTTAATCTTGATGGTAATACTGCAAGTCCCATAACTTCAATTAAACCAATGTTTTCCTTTTTAATATGATGTAAATGACTATGAGGATGATATACTCCTAAAGGATGTTCCTCTGTTGTAATATTATTTCGTAATACTAAATCTAATTGAAAGGACTTATTTACTCTTCTTGCAATCGGTGTGATTGTATTATGAGGTTGATCAGTGTAAGCGTAAATGAAGGCAGATTCATTTGTATAACCACGCCAATGATCTAATATTTGTGTTGCTAGTTGTTCAATGTCATTTCTATTTTCACTTGTTAAACGTATTACGGAAAGTGGCCATTTTAATCTTTCAATTGTTACACTTGGATATTTGTCATAACTATGTCTAGATAATACTGGTGCATTGTCCATTGCAAATGTATATTTTCCACCTTGGAAATGATCATGTGATAATATTGAACCCCCAACGATCGGTAAGTCTGCATTTGATCCAACAAAGTAATGTGGAAATGATTCAATAAAATCCATCATTTTAGAAAATGTTTTGCTTTCAATCTTCATTGGAACGTGTTCCCCACTAAATAAAATACAATGTTCATTGTAGTATACATATGGTGAATATTGAAGAAACCATGCTTTATCTCCAATTGTAATTGGAATGATACGATGATTTTGTCTTGCTGGCATCGTCATACTACCTTTAGCACCAACATTTTCTTTACATAATAGGCATTTAGGATAACTAACTGATTTTTGATTTTTTGCAGCAGCAATTGCTTTTGGATCTTTTTCTGGCTTAGCAAGATTAATGGTAACATCTAAGTCTCCATACTGAGTACTTGTTTTCCATTTTACATCTTTTTTAATTCGATACGTACGAATATAATCGCTATCTAAACTTAGCTTATAGAAGTAATTGGTTGCATCATTTGGACTTTTTTTATAAAGTTCTTTAAATGTATTTTGAACAGTACTTGGAAAAGGAATCATTACCCCCATTAGTTTGGTATCTAACATATCTTTATAGACGATACTATCTTCGATAACTCCTCTATAAATAGCATCTTTTAAGATAATATTTAATGTTGTTTCTAAGTCATAACGTGTATCTTGATTTGATGGTATATATTCATCTAAATTTAGAATATCTAAGAAGCGATTCATCACATAAATTGAATCTGCTTCTTGGATTAGTTCTTTTTCTATTCCATATTGAATTAAATTTTCTAATGCTAAGTAAACCATTTTATTTCTCCTTACTATATCCTTCAGGATGAAGGCTATGCCACTTCCATGCTGAAGCAATTATTTTTTCTAAGCTATCATGTTTTGGTGACCAACCTAGTACTTCTTTAGCAGCACTGCTTGAAGCAATTAACTTAGCAGGATCACCTGCTCTTTTACCGCATTCCACTGCTGGAATTTCATGTCCAGTAACTTTTCTAGCAGTTTCGATAACTTCTTTAACAGTAAATCCAATCCCATTACCTAAATTGAAAATATTACTTTCGCCACCATTTTTTAAATAATCAACAGCTAAGATATGAGCATCAGCCAAATCTAATACATGAATATAATCACGAACACATGTTCCATCATGGGTATCATAATCTACTCCATAGATACTTATTGCATTTCTTTTATTGTTTGGTACTTGTAAAATTAATGGTATTAAGTGACTTTCAGGATTATGTGCTTCCCCAATTTCACCTGATTCATCAGCACCACATGCATTAAAATAACGAAGTGATACAAATGATAAACCGTGTGCATTTGCTGTCCATTTGAACATTTTTTCCATAGCAAGTTTTGTTTCTCCATATGGGTTTGTTGGAACAGTATCATCTGTTTCAACAATTGGAATACTCTTTGGTTCACCGTATGTTGCTGCAGTTGATGAAAATACAATATTTTTAACATCTGTTTTAATAATTGCATCTAACAATTGTTTTGTTTTACAAACATTATTTTCATAATATTTTAAAGGATTTGTTACACTTTCACCTACTAGTGAATATGCTGCAAAGTGAATAATTGAATCAACATCATGTTTTTTACATACATCAATAATTAATTCTTTGTCACCAATATCTCCTTTATAAAAAGTAGCACGACTATCTACAGATTCAATATAACCTGTTGAAAGGTCATCAACAACGACTACCTCTCTATTTAAATCACATAATACTCTTACTGTATGGCTACCGATATACCCAGCTCCACCTAATACTAGAATTGACATTCCTTATTACTCCTCCTTATGATAGTTCTACTCCACCTACTTGACGAATTGATAATATATAACATTTATCTTTTCCAAGTACTGCTTCGATTTGATTTTTAAATTCTGCTAACATTGATACTGGTACAAATGCTTGTACAGTTCCTGCAAATCCCCCACCATGAACTCTAAAGGCACCTTTTCCTTGTAGTAATTCTTGACACATTGCTAGTGCTATTGATACTTTTTGATTTGTCGCATCTTTTGTTGCAAAGATATTTTGTAAATACATGAATGAAGAAAACCCTGATTCTGTAACTAATTGTAAGAATCTTGAATAGTCTTTTTGTTGCAGTGCTTCTTTTTGTAAAATCGCACGAGCATTTTCATTTTGGAAATGAAGTGCTCTTAAATATCCTCTATCGCCAGCTTTTTCAATTACTTCACTAGCGCTGTTAATTAATTGTTCTTTTGTAATTTCACGTAAGTATTCTTTATTAAATACTTGGGCAACTTTTTTCATTTCAACTGTAATATCAGCATATTCATTTGTAAGATCAGCATGATCTGCTCCTGAATCAATAATACATATTGCATGTTCCATTTCTTCCATAGATAATTCTACATTATCAATAATTGGTGTTTCTGGATCATTAAAATCAATTGCAACAACATTTCCTACTGATGATGCCATTTGATCCATTAACCCACAAGGTTTACCAAAATATACATTTTCAGCATATTGCCCAATCTTAGCATTTTCAACATCTGATACTTCATCATTACAATATAAATGATTGAATACAGTTCCTAAAAATACTTCAAAAGCTGCCGAAGAACTTAACCCTGAACCTGAAAGTACACTTGACATACAATAGATATCAACTCCACCTACAGTGTAACCTAGTTGTTGCAATCTTGAAGCAACACCTTTGATTAAAGAAACTGTTGTATTTTTTTCACTTTCAACAACTTCTAAGTTTGAGATATCAACGACTATTAAACCATAACCTTTTGAAAATAAACGAACAATACTTGAATTTGTTGCACTAGCAACACCAATAACATCTAAATCGATTGCTGCTGCAACAACACATCCATGTTGATGATCAGTATGATTCCCGCCGATTTCAATACGTCCAGGAGCAGAGAAGATGCGTACATCTTCATTGCTTCCGTATTCTTTTTCAAATCCAGCCTTTACTTCTTCAATACGTTGATCATAATAGCTTGGGTTTTCTTGGTAACGAGGATATAATTTACTAATTTCACTTTTACTTACTTTCATAATACGCTCCTTATTTCTATGATATTATTGATTTATTTTGCTTCAAATACATATATTTGTGATGTAAAGTCACCACAGTCAGTTCCTGATGTGTATTTCCCCTTAAATAAATCACTTTGAATTAGTCCGGTAAATTCAGTTTCTAGAATCATTCCTAGATTCATTAACTCATCTCCAAAATATGTTTTACCGTTACAAGTATATTCTAAATCATTTTCTAATCCAGTTAAAGTGATTTTCTTTAAAGAAGTGTTTGGGGTAGCAAGTATTTTATAATATCCTAGAATTGCTGTCTTTTTATCTTTTGAAACAACCATCCATGAATAGTAATTACCTTGTTTTAAACGATAGAAATCTCCAAGTTGAATTACTTCACGATATTTCTTGAAGAATTCAATTTGATGTTGAACTTGCAGTGTTTCACTTTCATCCATTTCATTAACATTTAACTCATAACCAAATGTTCCAAAATACGCTACATTAGCACGTGTTTCTAAACTTGTTTCACGAAATACCTGATGATTTGGAATTGCTGCTACGTGGCTTCCCATTGATACTACTGGATATACCATAGATGTACCATATTGAATGTGTAAACGTTCAATAGCATCAGTGTCATCGCTTGTCCAGGCTTGTGGAGCGTAGTATAACATCCCGGCATCAAATCTTGCACCACCCGAGGCACATGATTCAAATAAAATATTTGGAAATCTTGCAATTAGTTTTTCGTACAGTGAATATACTCCTAAGATATATCTATGGAAGAATTCTTTTTGTCTATCTGGTGATAAGTGTAAACTATACGCCTCCGTAATATTACGATTCATATCCCATTTGATATAGGCGATATTTGCATTATCGATTGTTTCTATCATTACATTATAAATATATTCAACAACATCTTCTCTACTAAAATCTAATACATATTGATTTCTACCATAAGACATTTTACGATTTGGTGTTTTAATCACGAAATCAGGATGTGTTTTATATAATTCACTTATTTCATTGACCATTTCTGGTTCAAACCATAATCCAAATTCAAGTCCTAAATCATTGATTTTCTTTGCAAGACCTTCAACTCCATTTGGAAGTTTTTCTAAATATACATCCCAGTCTCCTAAAGATGTTTGATCATTATCACGTTTTCCAAACCAACCATCATCCAATACAAATAATTCAACACCTAGTTTTTTTGCTTTCGTAGCAATTTGTAAAATACTTTCTTCATTAAAATCAAAGTATGTTGCTTCCCAGTTGTTAATTAGAATTGGTCTAGTTTTGTTTTTGTATTTACCACGCATTACGTTTTCTCTAAATAAATTGTGGAAATTTTGTGACATTCCATTTAATCCTTTATCACTATATATAGAAACAGCTTCTGGTGTTTGGAATGTTTCATTAGGTTCTAATGTCCATTCGAATTCAAATGGATTAATTCCCATTGTTACACGTGTTACATCATATGCATCAACTTGTACTTGAGCTAAGAAGTTACCACTATATACAAGTGCAAACCCATAAGCTTCACCACTTACTTCCGTTGTTGTTTCACGTTTTAATGCGATAAATGGATTATGCATAGCACTACTAGCCCCGCGGCTACTAGATACTGATTGTACTCCCTTTTCTAAGTTACGAACATGTACATGTCTTTCACGAGACCAAGCTCCATCTAAAGTTATCATTTGATAATCACTATCATACAAGTCTAATTGTAAAGACATTGCACGATTTATTTTAATTGTTTT
Organism: uncultured Erysipelotrichales bacterium; assembly: GCA_964369175.1. GTDB lineage: Bacteria > Bacillota_I > Bacilli_A > Erysipelotrichales > Coprobacillaceae > Tannockella. The sequence continues at coordinate 7,884 of CAYJEM010000003.1, forward strand.
ATCAGATAAGTTTTTAAATTCTACTGAACGTACGATTCCTGAAACATTTTCAAATACATGGTATTTTAAGATCATTTCTACATTAATAACTTCATCATACATCGTAATTTCTACAGTCTCTACATCTTTACCATATGTTTGAGGCAATCCTTGAAGTTTTGATTTACCACTAAAGATTTTATGGCTTTTGTAACGGAAGTCGGTAATACGACTTCCATTATCACTTGTAAGTTGGTAAGCTGGTTCACGGAAATCCCCAGTTCCATAACTTGCATATTCTTGTTTTATGATTTCCATTGAAAAGTCTAAGTCCCCTTCAAAAGTACATGGAGATAAAATTACTCCACGTTCTACTAAAAGGTGATCAAATTCATCACGATGACGAATTGCTTTTCCATAATATAACTGCCCTAACTGCTCATTTCTCATTATCTTGAAAATGTAACTAATTTTACCATTTGATATATGAAATGTGTTATTTGTAAATTTGATCATTGTTAATTCCCTCTTTTTACTATTTTACGCTTCTTTTGCGTTTACTTTCTTATTAATTAATAATGCACTTACTGCACATACTGTACCAATAGCTAGAACGATAAGCAAGCTATCAATTCCAAATCCTTCAACTCTTGCAAGTCCAACTTCTGAGAATACTACATACATACTTAACATAATAAATACTACGAATGCACTAAATGAATAACGATGTTTCCATGGTGTAAGTTCAACAACATTGTTTACTGGCATAACATATTCATGATCCATTGGTTTGAATTTTCCAATGACATACATAATTAAGCAAGATAGTACAAATAAAATTGCTGAAATGTGTAAGTAATGTAATCCTGTATCAACAACTAATTGTGTAATTGCATATACTGATACAAAGAATGTAATTGCTACTTTTGCTGCAATTGCTGGAACTTTTTTAGTCATGTAACCCATGAAGATAATTGTAAAGATTGGTACATTGAAGAATCCGTTAATTGTTTGTAAGTAATCAAATAATCCATCAGGAGCATTTAAGATTAACGGTGCTACAAGCATTGAGATAACTGCGATTACTAATGCAAAGATTTTACCTACTTTGATCAAACGAGTATCACTAACTTCTTTTTTACAAGCTGGTTTGTATACATTTAATGCAAATAATGTTGATGCAGAGTTTAATACACTGTTGAATGTAGAAAGGATAGCCCCCATCATTGCTGCTGCAAAGAAACCGATTAATGGTCCAGGTAATACTTTACTAACTAACATTGGATATACTGTATCTGTATTTGAAATTTCTCCACCAAGAATATGGAAAGCCATAATCCCAGGAATGATTACCATTAAAGGTGTAAGTACTTTTAATAAACCTGCAAAGATAACTCCTTTTTGTCCTTCTTTAAGGTTTTTAGCACCTAAAGCACGTTGAATGATTGATTGATCCGTTCCCCAGTAATATAAGTTTACAAGTAATAAACCAGTGAACATTGTTGAAAATGGTAAGTAACTATCATTTGAACCAATTGCATTGAATTTTTCAGGAGCACTTGTTAAGAAAGTATTGAATCCACTTCCAATATCTCCAGAACCTAATACAAACAAAGCAAATACTGGAACTAACAGACCACCGATAACTAATGCTACACCATTGATTGAATCTGAAATTGCTACCGCTTTTAATCCACCAAAGATTGCATAAATTGCACCGATAATACCAATTACCCAAACCATTAACCAAATACTTTGTACATCACTAATTCCAAATACTGTTGAGATATCAAAGATTTGTCCCATTGCGATTGCACCTGAATATAATGTAATTGGTAATAAGTTTACAATATAACTAACTAGAAATAAGATTGTTATAAATTTACGTGTTCCTGAATCAAATCTTGATTCAATAAATTCTGGAATCGTTGTAATCCCTTGTTTTAAATATCGTGGAACTAAGAATAAAGCTACTATAATTAAAGTAATACCAGATCCTACTTCCCATCCCATAACTGCCATGTTTTGCGTATATGCCTGACCTGACATCCCAACAAAACTAGCTGCACTTAAATTTGTAAGTAACAATGACCCAGCAATAACGCCACCAGTTAAACTTCTTCCTCCTAGAAAATATCCATCACTAGTAGTTAATTTATCTTTTCTTGTTTTCAAGAAAGTAATCAATCCTACAACTGATGAAAAAACAATAAATGATACTAAAATCGTTGCCATTTCTTCCCCTTGTATGCCTCTACATACTTACCTTTCATAATTATAAACGCGTGTTTATTATTTGTCAAAAAAATAACTCTTTCTCCCTGTATTATTTTTAACTTATTTGTAAACGCGTGTTTATTTTGTCTACATAAGTATATTATCGTACTGTAAGCGCTTTGTCTATATAAAATGTATCCGTTTTCAAAAAAACATAAAAAAAGAACTAATTTTCATTAGCTCTTTTCATCTTATAATTTAATGTCGCATAACTTATCAGCAATACCAATATAACTAGCTGGAGTCATTGTGATTAATAATTCACGATCTTCTGTTGTTAACATTTCTAAACTATTTGCAAATTCTAAAATATCTTCTTTAGAAATATTTTTTCCTCTTGTTAATGCTTTTAATGTATCATATGCATCAGGTATTCCATATTTACGTAACATTGTTTGAATTGGTTCAGCTAAAACTTCCCATTTTTCATTTAAGTCACTAGCTACCTTATCTTCATTTACAACACATTTTTGTAACCCATTTAATGTTTCACTGATTGCTTGGAGTGAATAACCAAAAGCAAGTCCTAAATTTCTTTGGCTTGATGAATCTGATAAATCACGTTGCATACGAGATTTTGGTAATTTATTTGATAATGCCATACAAATACTATTTGACATATCTACATTTGCTTCACTATTTTCAAAACGAATTGGATTTACTTTATGAGGCATCGTACTACTTCCAACTTCTCCTTTAACTGGAATTTGTTTGAAGTATTCCATTGAAATGTATAACCACATATCAACATCAAAATCAACTAAGATATTATTGAAATGACGTACACCATCTAAAATATGACATACATAGTCATGACTTTCAATTTGTGTTGTTAATGGATTAAAATCTAAACCTAAATATTCTTCAACAAATTTCTTTGATAATGCTTGAATATCTAAATTTGGAAAAGAAGTTAAGATTGCACTGTAGTTACCAGTTGCACCGTTAAATTTCGCTTTAATTTTAACAGCTTCAATATTTTCAATACTTGATAACATACGGTAAGAATATACTTTAAACTCTTTACCAATTGTTGTTGGTGTTGCTGGTTGACCGTGTGTATGAGCAAGCATTGCCACATTTTGGTATTTTGTAGCAAGCTCATCAACATATGTTTGCATTTCTTTTGCTTTTTTAAGCCATACATCCCCTAATCCATCACGAAGCATACATGCATATGAAGTATTATTGATATCTTCTGAAGTACAACCAATATGTACAAAGCTTTGTAAATAATCATATCCTTTGTCTTTTAATGTATTAGCAATAAATATTTCAACTGCTTTTACATCATGACGAGTTACACTTTCAATTTCTTTAATTGCAGCAAATGAGTCATAGTTGAAATTTGTAGAAATTTCAACTATATCATTCATATTATTTGTATCGAATTGTTTTAATACTGGAGTATCAACATTTTCAATTAAAAACTTTAACCATTGTACTTCAACTAATACACGGTATTTTACAAGTGCGTATTCAGAAAAATACTCACCAAAAGCATCTTTAATGCTCCCATAACGTCCATCTAAAGGACATAATGTATAACATTCAAATTCTTGTTTTTGCATTCTATTTTCCACCTTTAAAGTAATTTACACCCGCTTCAAATAATCTTTGATCCATTGGACCATAAATATTTTTAAAGCGATTGTCACCTTGTCTTTCACTATGCCCCATTTTACCAAGGACACGACCATTTTTAGATATAATACCTTCAATTGCACACATTGAACCATTTGGATTAAATGGTGACTCCATTGTTGGTTTATTATTTGTATCAACATATTGACTAAATACTTGACCATTTTCGAATAATTCATCAATTACTGCACTTGGTGCTACAAAACGGCCTTCTCCATGACTGATTGCAATTGTATGGATATCTCCTACATTTACATCCGTTAACCATGGTGATTTCACACTTCCAATACGAGTATCAACCATTTGTGATAAGTGGCGACCAATTGTATTAAATGTAAGTGTTGGATCATTTGCAGTCATTGTACGAATTTTACCATCTGGTAATAATCCTAGTTTAATCAATGCTTGGAATCCATTACAAATACCAATCATTAATCCATCGCGGTTATCTAATAAATCATCGATTGCAGCTTTTAATTTTGGATTACGTAATACTGTAGCAATAAATTTACCTGAACCTTCTGGTTCATCTCCAGCACTAAATCCTCCTGGTAACATAACAATATTTGCTTCCTTAATTGCTTTTTCTAAACAAGCAATAGATTCTTCTAACATTTGTTCTGTTTTATTTCTGATTAGTACTAATTCTACTTTAGCACCAGCTTTTTCAAATGCACGTTTTGAATCATACTCACAGTTTGTTCCTGGGAATACTGGAATAACAACTAGTGGTGTTTCAACAATTACTTTTGGTTGTAAATCACTTCTTTGCGTGCAACTTGCAACTTTCATATCCGTAGTTGGAGAAACAGCCGTTGTTGGATAAATATCTTCTAACGTTGCACAGTGACTTGCATATGCATCTTGAAGTGAAATACTTTCATCTTTATACATTAACGAAGCACTGTCATTTGTTGTTCCAACAATGCGATATTCTTTAATTCCAACTAAATCTTTTTCACTCTTAACCTCGATAATAATATTTCCATAATCTTTAGCTAAGTAGCTACTTAATTCTAAATCGTTAGCAAACGACACTCCAATATCATTACCAAAAGCCATCTTACTAACAGCTTCTAATACCCCACCAGCTTTTACTGTATAAGCACTATATACTTTTTTAGCTTTCATTAAAGCCATTACAGCTTCATATTGTTCTTTCATTTGATTGAAATCATAACATAATGAATCATCTTTATTCATTATAACTTCAACTAACGTATGACCAGTTTGTTTAATTTCTGGCGAAATAATATCACTCGTTTCTGCGTGTGTAACTGCAAATGATACTAATGTTGGTGGAACTTCTAAATCTTCAAATGTTCCCGACATACTATCTTTACCACCAATTGATGGTAATTTTAATTCTTCTTGTACTCGATAAGCACCTAAAAGTGCAGCTAAAGGTTTACCCCATTTTGTTTTATCATCTAATAACTTTTCAAAATATTCTTGGAATGAAAAACGAATTGTTTTATAATCTCCACCCATTGCAACAATTTTACTTACAGATTCAACAATTGCATACATTGCCCCGTGGTATGGTGACCATTTAGAGATTTTTGGATCATATCCAAATGTCATTAATGAAGCAGTTGTTGTCTCACATCCTAGTACTGGAATTAGTGCTGCCATCCCTTCTGTTTCTGTACGTAATGTTTTCCCACCAAAAGGTGATAATACAGAACCATTACCAATCGAAGAGTCAAATCTTTCAACTAACCCTTTTTGACTAGCAACATCTAATCTACTTAATGTATTTTTCACTGTTTCCTCAAAGCTTGCTTTTGCATCAGTAGTAAACGGTGTATTTATAAAGTCAGGTAGTGTAATTTTAATATCTTGATAACGGCTAGCACCTGCTGCATCCAAGAATTCTCTTGATACATCAACAATTGTTTGGCCATTATGAGACATTACTAAACGGTTTTTATCAGTTACTGTTGCAACTTCAACAACCTCTAAGTTTTCTAATGCACATTGTTCAACAATATATGCTTTATCTTTTTTATCAATTACAATTGCCATACGTTCTTGTGATTCAGAAATCGCAAGTTCAGTACCTGTAAGACCATCATACTTCTTTAATACTGCATCTAAGTTAATTTCTAATCCATCAGCTAATTCACCAACAGCAACACATACTCCACCAGCACCAAAGTCATTACAACGAACAACCTTATTTGATACCTCAGCATTTCTAAATAATCTTTGAATTTTTCTTTCTTCAACAGGATTACCTTTTTGAACTTCAGCACCTGCTGTTTCAATTGATGTAACATCATGAGATTTTGAAGAACCAGTAGCTCCACCAACACCATCACGACCAGTACGTCCACCAATTAATAAAACGATATGTCCATTTAATGGCTCTTCACGTTTAACTTGATGTTTTGGTGCTGCAGCAACAACTGCCCCAAGCTCCATACGTTTAGCAACATATCCTTCATCATAAATTTCTTTTACAAAACCTGTCGTTAAACCAATTTGGTTCCCATAAGATGAAAAACCATGAGCTGATTCTTGACATATTTTACGTTGTGAAAGTTTTCCAGGAATTGTCTTACTTAATGGCGTGCGAGGATCACCTGCACCAGTAATACGCATTGATTGATAAACATATGCTCTTCCCGATAATGGATCACGAATTGCTCCACCAAGACACGTAGCAGCTCCACCAAATGGTTCAATTTCTGTTGGATGGTTGTGTGTTTCATTTTTAAACATTAATAACCACTGTTCACTACCATTCGTTGTATTAACTGTAATTTCAACTGAACAAGCATTAATTTCTTTAGAAACTTCTAAATCATCTAAGTAACCTGTTTTACGTAATTCTTTCATTGAAATGGTAGCTAAATCCATTAACGTAAGTGGTCTTTTTGTATCAATACCATACACTAAATGACGACTTGCTTTATAGCTTTCAATATCTTTTTCTAAAATTTCCTTAAATGCACCATCTTCAATTTCAATATCAGTAATAACTGTTGAAAAAGTAGTATGACGACAATGATCAGACCAATATGTATCTAA
>CAYJEM010000003.1:14919-40854 GCA_964369175.1 uncultured Erysipelotrichales bacterium
TTTCTTTTCAACATATATACGTCTTACTTGATCCATAATTCCTCCTAGTTTAAACCGATATCTGTGCGGTAATATTTACCATCAAATTCGATTTTCTTTGCTACTTCATATACTTTAGAACGTACTTCATCTAACGTCTTTCCATACGCACAAATATTTAATACTCTTCCCCCATTGGTAACGATTTTACCATCTTTTAAAGCTGTACCAGCATGGAAAATGATGGCCTCATCATGTCCTTCAAGGTTAGAAATTTCAATTCCTTTTTGATATGCATCAGGATATCCCCCACTAGCTAACACCAAACAAGCAACATGTTCATCTTTCCATGAAATGTCAACTTGATCTAGCGTCCCCGTAGCACATCCATTCATAATATCATATAAATCACTATCTAATCGAAGTAATATAGATTGTGTTTCAGGATCACCAAAGCGAACATTAAATTCTAATACTTTTGCTTTTCCATCTTCAATCATAACTCCAATAAACAACACCCCACGATAATCCATATTATCTTTTTTTATTCCTTCCATAAAAGGAACTAATATATCATTATGGAAGACTTCATCCATACCTTCTGGTAAAAATGGATTTGGTGAAACAGTACCCATACCCCCAGTATTTGGCCCAAGGTTATTATCATAAATTTGTTTATGATCTTTAGCACTTACCATTGGCACGATTGTTTTACCATCAACAAAGCATAATAATGAACATTCAAAACCAGTTAAGAATTCTTCTAGTACTACTTTTTTACCAGCACCATCTAGAATTCCGCCAACTAACATTTGTTCAAGTGTATTTATTGCATCTTCTCTATTTTCAACAATGACAACCCCTTTACCAGCAGCTAAACCATCAGCTTTGATAACTAGTGGATAGTTATAGTTATCTAAGCATGCAATTGCAGCTTCTAATGAATCAACTTCATCATATTTAGCAGTAGGAATATTATGACGAATCATAAAATCTTTACAAAAAGCTTTTGATCCTTCTAATGTTGCTGCATGTTTTGTAGGACCAAACGCTTTTAAATTTGCTGCTTCTAAATCATCAGCTAACCCATTACATAAAGGTACTTCAGGACCAATTACTGTTAAATCAATGTTGTTTTCTTTAGCAAAAGCAACAACAAAATCATTATCTTCAATGTTCCCCTCAACACATGTAGCGATACTAGCAATTCCAGGATTTCCTGGCATTGCATATATTTTTGATACTTTTTTACTTTGATGTAGACTATGTGCTATCGCATGTTCACGACCACCGCTACCGATGATTAATACATTCATTATATTTACCCCTTTATTAATGTCTAAAATGACGATATCCTGTAAATACCATTGGAATATTTACTTCATCTAAATAATCAATTGTTTCTTGATCACGCATAGAACCACCTGGTTGTACAATTGCACTAACACCTGCTTCAACTGCAACTTTAGCACAATCAGCAAATGGGAAGAAAGCATCACTTGCCAGTACTGAACCTGTAAAATCTTTATCTTTATTATTAATAAGTGCATTTTCTAATGCCCAAATTCTTGAAGTTTGTCCACCACCAACAGCTAATGTTACACCATCTTTAACAATACATATTGCATTTGATTTAACAAATTTTACTACACGCATACCAAATTCCATATCAGATAATTGAGACGTTGTCGGTTCAACTTTTGTAACAACTTTCATTTCATCAATCATTTTATGATTAATATCTTGAACAAGTACTTTACCTTCTAAATACTTAATATCGTATTTTGCTTCTTTAACTTGTAAATTTTTAAGTTTTAGGATACGTAAATTTTTCTTTTTCTTTAATACTTCTAAAGCATCCTCGTCAAAGTCTGGTGCAGCAACAATTTCTAAGAATATTTCATTCATTTTTGTAGCCGTTTCAACATCTACTGTATAATTTACAGCAACAATTCCACCAAAAATAGATTGAGGATCAGCTTCATATGCTTTTGTATATGATTCAAATCCACTACTACCAATAGCAACACCACAAGGTGTAGAATGCTTAATTGCAGCAGTAACAATTTGATCTTCAAATTCACGAACAACTGCAACCGCTCCATATAAATCATTAACATTGTTAAAAGAAATTTCTTTACCATGTAATTGATCATAATCTAACAGCGTCTCTTGTACAAAAGGATCCACATAATTGTGAGCATTTTGTTGACTATTTTCACCATATCTTAATGATTCTGTTTTCTTTAATGAAATATTTAATAAATCTGGGAATTCATCACCAACAACAGATGCAAAATATCTTGAAATCATCGCATCATAACTTCCTGTAATCGCAAATGCTTTATAAGCAAGATTTAAACGGAAATCATAATCTGTTTTTTCCTCTTTAATTGCTTCAATTACACCACTATAATCACTAGGATCCGTAACAATTAAAACATCCTTAAAGTTTTTAGCAGCTGAACGAATCATTGAAGGTCCACCAATATCAATATTTTCAATCATATCAGGTAATGGTTTTTTAGCTTGCAATGCTTTTTCAAATTCATATAAGTTAACACATACTAAATCAATTGCTTGAATACCATGTTCTTTAACTGTATCAACATGTGATTGCATATCTCTTCTATATAATAATCCCCCATGAACAAGTGGATGAAGTGTTTTAACACGCCCATCTAACATTTCTGGAAATTTAGTTACCTCATCAATTGCGATACAAGGAATATTATTATCTTGTAATTGTTGCATCGTTCCACCAGTAGAAACGATTTCAAACCCTAATTCTACTAATTGTTTAGAAAACTCAACAATTCCTGTTTTATCAGTAACACTTATTAATGCTCTTTTCATATACATATAACCCTTTCTTGATCAACCTTAAGCTTATCATCACAAAATAAACGCACTGCTTCTGGAAGAAGACGATGCTCTATTTTTAGTACTCTTTGTTGGATACTTGATGCATTATCTAAATCAGCAATACAACAAGATTCCTGTAATATAATTGGTCCCCCATCAACAATTTCACTTACAAAATGAACTGTTGCACCAGTAACTTTAACCCCACGCGTTAAAGCCATCTCATGAACATGAATACCATATGCTCCGTGTCCACAAAAACTTGGAAGTAATGAAGGATGAATATTTATAATACGATTTTTAAATGCTTGGATGAAATCTTCACTTAATATAGCTAAATATCCTGCTAAAACAACCAAATCAATATTTCTATCCTTTAACAAGGCAATCAATGCCGTGTCATCTTTAGAAATAACCGCTGTTTCAATACCAGCCATTTTAGCACGATCCAAACCGTAAGCATTTTTACGGTTTGAAACAACTAAAACAACTTTTCCATTTATCGTATTTTGGTTATCAATTATTGCTTGTAAGTTAGATCCACCACCGGAAACTAATACAGCAATATTTTTTACCATTTTAATACAACCTCACCACTATTTGTTACACTACCAATTACATAACTTTCTTCATTAACTTCTTTTAATAAAGTTTGTACTTTTTCGACGTCACATGCATCAACTGCCATCATAAATCCAATACCCATATTGAATACATTGTACATTTCTTCTGGTGCTACATCTCCAGTTTTTTGAATTAAATCAAAGATTGCTGGTCTTGGGAAACTTGTAACATCAATTTCAACACCTTGACCTTCTTTTAACATTCTTGGAACATTTTCATAGAATCCACCACCAGTAATGTGTGACATCCCTTTGATATCAACATTATTTGTAAGTAAGTGTTTGATTGCTTTTACATATATTTTTGTCGGTGTTAATAATTCTTCACCTAATGTTTTATTAAATTCTGGATAGAATTCTTTTGTATCTAATTTTGCATCTTTTAATAAGATTTTACGAATTAATGAATACCCATTTGAGTGACATCCACTTGAAGGAATACCAACTAATACTTGTCCAGGAGCAATTGATTGACCATCTAGTAATTTACTTTTTTCAACTACACCAACACAGAACCCGGCAATATCATAGTGATCTTCACTATACATATCTGGCATTTCAGCAGTTTCTCCACCAATTAATGCACATTCACTTAAAACGCATCCATCAGCAATTCCTTTTACTAACTGTTCCGTTTTTTCAGGGATATTTTTACCTAATGCAAGGTAATCAAGGAAAAAGATTGGCATTGCCCCTTGTACTAATACATCATTAACACACATTGCAACAGCATCAACACCAATTGTATCGTGTTTATCAACATCAAATGCAAGCATTAATTTTGTTCCAACACCATCCGTTCCAGATACTAATACTGGTTCTTTCATTTGTAATAAACTTAAATCAAACATTCCCCCAAAGGCACCAATTGAATCAACTGCACCTTTAATTTTAGTTCTTGCTACATGCGACTTAATTAAACGAACAGATTCATATCCTGCTTCTAAGTCAACGCCAGCCTCTCTATACTTATCACTCATTTATACATTCCTCCACAATTTCTATTTTTGCATTCTTGCAAGTACTGCTTGATATGTTTCAATTAAATCTCCAATGTCTTGTCTAAATACATCTTTGTCATATTTTTGGTTTGTTTCAACATCCCATAAACGACATGAATCAGGTGAAATTTCATCTGCAAGTAAAATAACGCCATCATCTGTTTTACCAAATTCAATTTTGAAATCAACTAATTTTAAGTTGAATTTTAAGAAGAATTCTTTTAATAATTCATTGATTTTTAAAGTTTGCTTACGGATATATGCAATTTCTTCACGTGTTGCAAGTTCCATTGCAATAGCATGATCATCATTAATTAATGGATCACCATAATCATCATTTTTATAACTCATTTCAAAGATTGGCTCTTCTAAAACAATACCTTCTTTAATTCCTACACGTTTACAAAATGAACCTGTAGTAATATTACGAATAATTACTTCTAATTCAAAGATTTTAACTTTTTTAACTAAAATATCACGTTCATTGATTTTTTCAATCATGTGTGTTTTAATTCCTGCTTTTTCTAACATTTCAAAGATAATACAAGAAATCGTATTATTTAAGACTCCTTTACCTTCAAATTCATCATGTTTTACACCATTTCCAGCAGTAGCATCATCTTTATAATGAATTAAATACTCATCTGCCTTATCTGTTAAATATACTTGTTTTGCTTTTCCTTCATATAATAATTCTGCCATTGTTATCTCTCCTTCTTAGTTATACATAGCTACAACTTCTTCATTTGCAGCTAATACATCTTCCGTCATTTTTGTTCTATAAGCATCTAATTTTGCTTTTAATTCTGGGTGTTTAATTGCCATCATTTGAATTGCTAGAATAGCCGCATTTTGACCACCATCGATTGCAACTGTTGCAACTGGGATTCCAGCTGGCATTTGTACGATTGATAATAATGCATCCATTCCATCTAAAGCTGAACCTTTAATTGGTAAACCAATTACTGGTGAAGAAGTCATTGAAGCAATAACTCCTGGTAAATGTGCAGCTTTTCCTGCTGCTGCAATAATTACTTCAGTACCGTTTTCTTTAGAATCCCCAATAAATTTTCCTAAAGCAACGTGTGCTCTATGTGCAGAAAGTGCACGAACATCTACTTGTACTCCAAATTCTTTTAATAAGTTGATTGCCCCCTCTAATTTTGGTAAATCACTTTTTGAACCCATTACTACTGCTACTCTCATATTATTTCCACCTTTCATCTACTTAGAATAATCCTGTTATTTTTCCTGTTTCATCAATTGACATATTGTTTGCTGCTGGAACTTTTGGAAGTCCTGGCATACGCATAATATCTCCAGATAGTGCTACTAAAAATCCTGCTCCAGCTGAAGGGATAATGTCACTAATTGTTATTTTAAAATCTGTTGGGCGACCAAGTAATGTTGGTTGATCTGACAATGAATATTGTGTCTTAGCAACGCATATTGGTAAATCCCCTAATCCTTGTGCACTATATTTTTTCATTTTAGTTAATGCCTTTTTAGTAAAGACAACACCACTAGCACCATATATTTCTTTAGCGATTGTTTCAATTTTACTATCAATCGTTGTATCTAACTCATACAATGGCTTAAAGTTAGCCGCTTTTGTTTCAAGTGTCTCTAAAACTTTACACGCAAGTTCAACTCCACCATCTGCACCTTTAGCCCATACATTCGATATTGCAACTTCTACACCTTTATCATTACAAATTTTGAATAATAAATCTAATTCTGCTTGTGTGTCCGTTGGAAAAGCATTGATTGCAACTACTGAAGGAATATTATATTTCGCGATATTTTCAATATGTTTTTCTAAGTTTTCAATCCCTTTTTCTAATGCTTCTAAGTTTTCTGTATTTAAATCAGCTTTAGCAACTCCACCATGCATCTTTAATGCACGAACTGTAGCTACAATTACAACAACATCAGGATTTAATCCTGCTTGACGACATTTAATATCCAAGAATTTTTCAGCACCTAAATCTGCACCAAACCCAGCTTCAGTAATTGCATAATCACCTAATTTTAACGCTAGCTTTGTCGCCATAACTGAATTACACCCATGAGCAATATTTGCAAACGGTCCACCATGAACTAATACTGGTGCATGATCTAATGTTTGTACGATATTTGGTTTAATTGCATCTTTTAATAAAAGACTAACTGCCCCAGTTGCTTGAATATCATCAACTGTTACTGGATTACCAGCATTTGTATAAGCAACAATCATTTTTGCAGCACGTCTTTTTAAATCTTCCATATCACTAGCAAGACATAAAATAGCCATAACTTCACTAGCAACTGTAATATCAAAACCATCTTGACGTGGTACACCATTTAAACGTCCACCAAGTCCAATTGTAATATTTCTAAGGGCACGATCATTTAAATCAACAACACGTTTCCAAGTAATATTACGAACATCAATATCTAATGGATTTCCTTGTTGAATTGAGTTATCAAGCATTGCTGCAATTAAGTTATTTGCAGTTGAAATTGCATGAATATCTCCTGTAAAGTGTAAGTTAATATCTTCCATTGGAACAACTTGAGCATATCCGCCTCCCGCAGCTCCTCCTTTAATACCAAAACATGGTCCAAGTGATGGCTCACGCATTGCTGCAATTGAGTTTTTATTCATCTTACACATTGCTTGGTGTAAACCAACTAATGTTGTTGTTTTTCCTTCACCAGCTGGTGTTGGATTAATAGCAGTAACTAAGATTAGTTTCCCATCTTCTTTTTCATTTGCTTTTGAAAGTGCATCTAAAGAAATCTTTGCTTTGTACTTTCCGTATAATTCTAAATCATCTTCTTGTAATCCAATTTTTTTAGCAACATCTTTAATCGGTTGCATGTTTGCAGCTTGTGCAATCTCTACATCTGTTAACATGGTTTCATCCTTTCTTTTTATGCTTCTATATACACCTTCATTTATACCATATTTCTATCTAAATTGCGAAAATTTAATAAAATCTAGTCAATGTATATCTTACTTAGCATATATTTAACGATATCTTTACAATAAAACATAAAAAAGAGCCTAATCATCCGGACTCTTGCCCAGACGGTCGGCTCACTTAGAATTATACTCCCTGTGGTCAATTCCACTTCCGTCAGTCGTATAACTGTATAAATAATATCATTTTTATAAATATTTGACAACAAAATTTTACTGTTTTTGCACGAAGAATTTTTACTAATTTTACACCAATTTACTTCTCTATCTTCTAGTATTTAATTTAAAAAATATATCACATACTATCCCTATTGAATTATCGTTGATTATTCCATGTAATAATCAACTACTATACAAAACTTTGCTACTTTAAGCTACCATCAATGTTGTATTTTGATACAATACCACCACTATGAGGTTGTTTGATATTATCAGACAACGTTGCATCTAGATATTTATCATCATCATTAATACTTCCTTGCAATAAAGTTCCATCTTTATACAAAATAAAATACGCATTATCAACAACTTTAATATACGTTACATCTTGATAGCTAGGAACAAATTCATCAATGTCCCTACCATCATATTGATAATATGTCCCTTCAAATGTATTAACTATTTCACCATCATTTGTTATTCCCGAAATATTACTACCATAAGCTTCAAGGTATTTCATATTTGTATACGTCTTACAAATTTCATTCCACCCTTGTCCATTATCACTCTCGATTTTTGGATAATATCGTAAAATGGTACCATCTGCCTGCATCCCAACGACTTGATAATCTTCAACATAGATATCCACAATATCTATCCAATTATCCAACTCTTTATAATACTTTGAAAAATCACGACGATTATTTATAAATGCATATTCGACAGTACCATCAACTTTCAAACCTACAATTTGTGTTTTTCCTTGATCAGTAAATACATCAACTTTCGTAATGTTTTTCCAATCTTTTGTCATCTTTTTTACTTCATTACTCGCTTCATTATCATTATTGCCATGAATCATGTTTCCATCAAAGTCAACCCCAATAATTCCATAGAAATATGAATCAACATATTGAACATTCGATAACGGCTTTTCTAAATATTGATTGTCTCCATGAACATCACCATTTTTATCAACTACTAAAATTGTATTATCATGCGTATTGACTTGGATTACATCTTTAATTTCTTCCAAATATTCATGTGCTTGGTGTTGGGTGTAACGATCATCAATAATAACTTTGTTATCTTCACTAATAGCAACATGTCCTAAGTGACCAAAGCCAGGGTATGTTGCTATTGACAGAGGGTTCGTTATGATTTTGTCTACATACATTTTGGCATCAAGATATCCAATGGCACCAGCAAAATATCTTTTTGCAAGTAAATATTCCCCACGATCATATGCACCTCTTCCAAGTTGATATGCCATTTTCTTTGCTAGCTCATCACTATCTTTAACACCAGATGATTTTTGAAAATATACCATTGCTAAGTGTAAATCATTTTGATTGTAAGCAACTTGTCCTTGTGAGTAGTATTCTTCTTTTTGGAAGACTTCATTAAGTTTAGAAACCCCGAATATAACGGCTACTAATATAAATACACATATACTAGTGGGGATGATTTTTTTCTTACGTGATTTGTGTTTTTCTTGTTTTTTTTGATACTGTTGTAATATATTTTGATATTGGTGTAGTAGTTTAAAACTATCTTTATAATTCCCAATTTCTTTTAATATTTTAATTATCTTTTCTAGTTCAATAATTTTGTTTGATAATCGCATTCGCGATGACATTGATTCGTATTTAGTTGTTACATTATAATAACCGTTTTCTAAATATACTTCTTTAATATATTGTTTTGTTTTCATGTCAGCATTATCAATTGATTTATAAAATTGCTTTACTAAATCATATGACTCATATTTTATTTCCTCTAAGGATTCAATACAATTAACCGCAAAAAAATATCCCACTCTTGCTTGATAACATTGAGGGTATTTAGACAGTAATTTTTCAAATAATACTTCTGCTTCCTCGTAGCACTCATTTTGTAATAACATTACTGCTTTTACCATTGTTGGTTTGATATCTGGATTCTTGATACCTTCTACTATATGTTTTAATATATCCATATTCTTCACCCACCTAAACTAATGCGCCAATGCTAAAAAGAATATGAAACAAAACACCACAAATTATCATATGTATTGCACCTTTTTTCCATTTTTTTTTAATTTCATCAACTGCATTTATACTTACAAGTCCAAACCCAATAACACCAATAATCCAAAACACGATATTTGACTTTATAAATAACATATATGCAATTTGTTGTACAAAACTAGGAATATACCAACTATATATAATAAAACTACATACTAAAAATAACAAAATCAAAACTGATGAAAATACCCTTTTGTTCATCCTGCTAGGCTTTTTACACAACCATATACTACTTGGTAAAATAATTAAAAAATACACAATACTAAAAACAATTGATACTATTGGCAAAATATTACTTATTGCAATAAAGTCATCTAATGTTAAAAATGGTAGTGTTACATGTTCTTTATTCGAATCTTCAATCCCAAATACACGCATTGAAATATATTGCTCACTAGCTTCTACTAAAGATGAGCTAAATCTTGATACCCTCACAGTCAAATCCATCCTTGCTCCAGTTCGAAATCCATAAGCTCGAACATCATAGGACGTATAGGTTCCTTTACTGCTTGTTGTTGTTTTTTGATCACCAGTGTATAAGTAAAAGTCATCAATTCCATAATCAATATATTCGTCAATATTCTTTATTTCTTTTGAAGCCGCAGTTGCATAAAATGGTGTAATCATCATAGTTGGCAACATAAAAAAAACCAAAAGACATATGATTATAGTAAACCCATTATTATTTTTTTGTTCCACTTTTTTCTTCATTTAGAAATTCTCCTTATACACTTCAAAAAGTATCATAACACTTATATATCCTGTTTACAATTACAACAAATAACTACTATATATTTCTTACTAATTTTGTGGTATATTAATATCATACGGAGGTAATGTAATATATGAATATGGTCGTACTTTACCAATCAAAATATGGTGCTACAAAACAGTATGCTACCCAACTTGCTAAATCATTAAATTGTCCAGTATATAACCGCAAAGGAATAACTAGTGAACAAATTATTAATTATGATTATATAATTTATGGTGGTCCTATTTATGCTGGCGGAGTTAGTGGTTTAGATGTTATTGTTAAAAATCATCAAAAGCTACATAGTAAAAAGATTGTATTATTTACAGTTGGTCTTTCAGATACTACATCTGTTGATACTATTAATGAACGTACAAATGAGATTAAAAAAAGTATTCCTAGTGATTTATCTGTTGAACTAGAAACATTTCATTTGCGTGGTCGATTAAACTATAAAAAACTAAAACACACTCATAGGGTTGTTGTATTATTAATCAATTTATTGAATCGTAAAAACAACAACATGACAAGCTTTGAAAAAGCATTACACTTTAGTGAAAATCGTAATATCGATTTCACTGATGAAAAAAACTTACAACCAATCATTGACCATATAAAAAGAACCTTTTAAAAGGTTCTTATTTATTATTCATATATGCTTTAATTGCTTCAAATGAAGTATCACTAATAACATGTTCTATTCGACAAGCATCATCTTCAGCAATTTCGTTAGATACATTAAGTACATCAACAAAAAACTTAGTTAAAATACGATGTTTTTCTAATATCGCATTTGCTTTTTCCATACCTTCATCCGTTAGATTTATGTATCCTGATCCATCAACTGTAATATATCCATCTTTTTTTAGTAACCCCACTGCTCTTGATACACTTGGTTTACTAAACTCTAATTTTCTAGCAATGTCTACTGAACGGACATAACCTTTTTCATTTTTCAATAATAGTACTGTTTCTAAATACATTTCTCCAGATTCATGCATACAATATTCCTCCAAAAATTTTCATTAATATTATAATAACATATTTTATAATAGATATCTATCTTGTTGCACTAAATTTATGTTTAAGTAAATATTTTGCGATACCATCATTATCATTACTATCACATACATCATCCACAAGCATTTTAACATGTTCAAATGCATTTCCCATAGCAACACCTACACCTGCTACTTTTAACATTTCAATGTCGTTTTCACTATTTCCAAATGCGACAACATTTTCAATTGGTATATTTTTAAGTTTTGCAAGTTGTAATAAGGCATTGCCCTTATTAACCCCAACTGGTGTAACTTCGACCCAATCAGGTTCAACACATACAACCTCATAGTTCTCTTTTGTATTATCCAATAGCGTTGGTAACTTAGCTTTGATTTGATTACTATGTTGTGTAATTGCAATCTTTTTCAATGATCCTAAACCTTTAATACCCTCTTCACTAACATCATTCAGGTGTTTTTTGTTTGATGTTAAAAAGTGTCCATCAGTAATCTTTGCCCCTGCATACTCTACAATTAATAATACTTCATCATAAAATAAAACCATATCTAAATTCATATGTTTACATAGCTTTGCAAAATACATTGCATCATCACACGTAAAAGAAGGATAACTATATAATAATTCCTTATTATAATCGTACAATTCCATACCATTTAACATAATATATGCATTATTTGAATACTTTGTCATATCTAACATCGATGAAATCTTTGTAAGACTAGCCTTTGTTCTTCCGCTTGCTAGTACTAGTGGAACACCTTGTTTTTGTAGTTCCATTAACAACTCTTTTGTTTTTGTCGTAATAATACCATTTGATGATAATAATGTACCATCAATATCCATTACAATCATTTTAATTTCCATATTGTTCCTCTAATATTTGTTCAATCGTTGTAATTACACTTTGTTCATCATTATTACCAATTACTTCATAAGCAATTTCTTTTAGTGCATCTACAGCATTATCCATAGCATAACTATATTTTACAGCTTGAAACATTTCGTAATCATTCATTTGATCTCCAAAAGCTACACATTCATCTCTACTTATTCCAAGTGATTCTTGTAAATGCATTAAACCTTTTCCTTTATCAGCATCTTTTTTCAAGAAATCCATCCATCCATGACCTGATGTTACTAATCGAACATCAGAAGGAATTGTATCAATTACATTATTAAATAGTGTATTCACATCACCTTTTTCACTATATACAGCAACTTTCAAAATATCATCATCAATTTCATCATAGCTATTAATAAAACTATAAGCACAATAATATGTTTTTACAACATCTTGATAATGAAAATAATCTTTTAATACATATGCACCTTTTTTTCCACATACGACAGGAAAAATATCTTTTGTTTTACTAATAAAATCAATAATAAATGCTACGCTTTCTTTACTAATGACATCAACATATATCTCTCTTGTACCATTTGCTACATAACTACCATTTTCAGCCACATAATATAACTGATCACTTATCGGTAAAAACTTTTGATACAAACGGTAATACTGATTACCACTTGCTACTACAAATATAATTCCTAAATCATTCATCTTCTTTAATAACGAAAAAAACTTTATATCAAATTGCTTATTAGAATCAAGCATTGTTCCATCCATATCGGTTGCAATTAATTTAATCATACTACCTACCTCCATGCATGCAAGTATATCATATCCACCATAGACTACTCAACTATTAAATAAGTTGAGTATATAAAAGAACTGAGGATTAACCCCAGTCCATGGTGTTTCTAGGTTCGTTAGTATTGGATTAGGTATTGATATAACTTTTTGGATAGCTTCAAATATCGTTGTTTTCTAATTACCACCTGATACAATTTTAAGTTCATGACTGTCTAGTGTTAATGTGTTTGTATAACTTTCTTTTTATGTTACTACAATACTTCTTGTATATTGATTTGTGGATTTACTATTATTCCATAAGTAACACTCGCTTGTATTATTGATTATTACTGGTATAACTCTAGAAATCATCGTAAAAACAAGCAATGCACTAATTAATCTATTCTTTACTTGTTTTCATAGTCTTGCGAGTATTTTCTAATATTTTTTTCGTGGAGTCATTATTGGAAAATTAAGTGTAAACCTTGTTAAGTATTCATGAATAAATTTTTTTGCTTCTTCTTGTTTCTTTTTACCATCTATAAGGTATTTTAGTTGATTGTAATCATGATCAACAAATGCACGGAAGAATGATATTTTTGTACCATTAATTTGTATATCGGCATTTTGATTCAGTTTATCAATTGAATCAAGTGAGCGATAGTTAAATACAGCATGGCCAATATTTCCGTTTGCACACTCACCGTCTAAATTTATGCAAAGTGTAAGTCGATAGTCGTTTGCATTAACCTTACGGCTATCAAGCATAATACCAAGATACTGTAATATCATATCTATAGACATTGTGGCTATTGTATCATCAGGAAATGAAAGGTAATTATTGTTTTTGATTTCCATACTATTACGATTATATGCTAATACTTCGCTAGCACCTGTAAGATACATATTTCTCCATGAAGGAGATTCTGATTCAAAGGCCATTTGTTTAAGTGCATATGCAAAGTCATGTTTAATTTGTTCAAGTTGATCATCACGAACATACTTACTATTTGCATTTAAAAGATGATCATACAATTCCACTGCCCATGCGTAGTCTTTTTCATTCAATGCCTCTAATGCGATGGATTGGATAGTATCAACACCAAATGCCTTAACATACCTCGTGGCTCTATCTGATGGTTTATGCATATTTAGATGTACTGGATTGCCATCATACCATCCAATATACTTTTGATATACTGCTTTTGCATCATGATTATATGTCCCATAAAATCCATGACAACACCATTCTTCAATAAATGCTTTTGGTAAAGGCATTGTACCATCTTCTCCCGATAACATACGCCCGACTTCATCAATAGTATAACCAAGGTTTGCTAGGTGCAAGGTTGCATTATTTATATAACGGTACATATCACGTTGGATTTCGATATAACGGATACATTCCTCGTGTCCAAATCGTGGTTGATTGTGCGAACTACAAACTATTTCCAAATCTGAAAATGTAATTAATACTTCATCTAAGAAGTTTGCCCATGCTAATGGATCTCGCACCTCAGCCCCGCGAGGTGTAAGTGTGTTATGGAGTGTTCCAGTACAATTTTCAGCAATAAATAACACTCTATTGGATGGTATGTACACATTCATCTCAGCTGGTGCTTCTGTTTCTGGTGTATATTGTATTTGCAAGCATAAATCTTGACATGCTTTTGACTTTGCTACTTGATCTAACGTACTTTCAACTATTCTCTCACTAGCATTATAAAGACAATATTTTTCACCCTCTAAATAATCAGTAAATCCAATTTCCCTTGTTGGAACAATGATTGTATTTGTTCCTCTAGATACTTCTTTACCTAAACCACAATCTACAAGCCCATCAGCATTAATAGGTAAATAACTCCCATATTGATATATTGCACGGCGCTTCATAGTTGTGCCTACATGTATGTTTTCACTTACTGCATGCTTAGTAAATCCATCTGGAGCTAATATAAAACAGTCTTTATCAAAATAGGACTTTAAACCACCAATACCACCATAATGATCAACATGAGAATGAGAATAAATAACCGTATTAATCGTTGCAATTTCGAAAAATTTTACTACAATATTTTCCCACGCAGCCTTTGCACGTTCACAAGTTGTAAGTACGTCCATTACAACCCATCCACTTCCATCATAAACTAACGTCATACTTGCTAGATCATATCCTCTAATTTGGAATACATCACCTGTTTTTACTGGATATTTCTTTGTTATATCTACTAATGGAACTTCTTTTTCATTTGTGATTTTAAAGAGCCCACAATACAAATTCAACTTAGCATGTTCTATTAAATTTGGATGTATATTTGATAGCTCAATAACATCATCAATTAAAAATGAAAATGTTTCCTTAGGATCATACTCTACTTCTTTTGAATTATTATCTTTTAGCAGTGGACCAGTCCACAATAACCCCCGCTTAGCATTTAGCCTTTCTTTTTCAAGACTTTTCTTTAAATTAGTGTTTTCTGTATGCAAAATATCACTTTTATTACGAAAATTGTTCATTTTTTTCACCTTGTATAATATAAATTTACCTTGATAGTAACTAATATTATATACACCTTTCTTTATTGATATATATATAAACAGTAAAAATACTGTATATGCCAATTATCTTATCTAATCTAAATATTATTACTGCTAGGAATATGTTACATTGCTTAACCTAATAATGCACAACAATTTTTAATACAATATATCATTATAATATGGTTAAATTTTTACATTCTACTAGAACATCTCACTACTTAATAAAGTAATATCTCTTGCTTTATTTATATAATCTAATTTTATCAACCGTCAACTCACAATGCAAACAATATATGTAAGAATATGGTGTATCAAACATAAAATGAATTATTATTTAAAACACATTACTATAAATAAAAAAACTTGCTATAAAAGCAAGTTCATTACCTAAAAACCAATTCATTATTATCTATAACCTTATTAAGACGATATAACATTTCCAGTATATGTACTCGAGTAAAAGAATCATTAAACGTTATAACGGATGATAAGTCACATACCTTTCTTTCTTCATTGCGTACAAGTATTGAAACATGCATGTTTTTTCCAATAAATTCAACAACCACCTTTTGTCTCTTCAATAAAAATGCTAGCTCAAAATTTCCTACTTGATAATTATAGAATTCATTATGAACAATAACCTGATTGTCTTTAAAATATGCTTTCATCTCATCGATAATCAAACTAGTTAAACTATAGTATGTTTGATAATCAATCTCTACTACATCATTATCTATTTCCATAAACCCCTCCATATACACTTATCAAATTCTATAAAAATTCCATTAAAATATCATGTAAATAATATATTGTTTCACTTGTACAACGTATAAAATTATCATCTAGAACAATCAATTGTTTTGCTTGTAATCGATTTAAAACATCTTTATACTCAACTAAAAAATCTTCATTATATCGATAATTATACTCATTAATATCTAATCCTTCAAGCAAACGCATTGACATCATTATATGATTAAACTTTATATCTGCTAATGTGTTTTTTATAACATGGTTGTTGTAAAGTCCCTTACTATATCCAAATACATTTCGCGAGTTTTCGATAATTTCATCATCAATCTTCATTGTAGCACCAGCACCAATGCCATAATAGTTATTATATTTCCAATATGCTAGATTATGTTTTGAAGTATAATTTTCTTTGGCATAGTTACTTACTTCATATTTATCAAACCCTAGACCTTGCAACGTATTATCCACAAGTTCTTGCATAGCGTATTCTCTATCTGCATTAATTCCTTTATATTTTTGGTTATATAATTTCGTATTTTTTTCAAGAATTAATGAATAGTAAGATATATGTACGATATTCAAAGATTTAATAATTTCTAAATCATTTTTAACATCATCAATCGTTTGATTAGGTAAACCATACATCATATCAATTGAAATATTTGTAATTCCACAATCATGTAATGTATCTATTACATCAATGACTTGTTGTTTATTATGTACTCTTTCAATTTCACTTAATAATTGACTATGAAATGTTTGGACCCCTATTGATATGCGACTAATACCATATTTTGAAAACAGCTTTGCCTTATCATTATCCATTGATTCTGGATTAACTTCTATACAATATTCAATACATGTTGGACTAACATAAGGATCTAACATTGTAAATAATGTTTCAAGCTGTCCACATGAAAGACAACTAGGAGTACCACCACCAATATAGATTGTTTCTAGCTGTTCTACAATATTTAATATTTCTAGTTGTTTTTGTAGTTGCACCAAATATTTATCAACAAGTTCACTTTGATAAAACACTTTACAAAAATCGCAGTAATTACAAATATGCTGGCAAAATGGAATATGAACATATAATGATTTAGTCTTCATCATGTAATACAAACTCTTTAGCAAGACCACCAAGTGAAGTCTCTTTATAAGCGCTATTTAAATCTTTACCAGTTTCATTCATAACACGAACTACAGCATCAAATGATACTTTATTTTTACGCAAGTACCCTAGTTGTTTGGCATACATCGCAGCGTCCATTGCACGCAGTGCCCCAAACCCGTTTCTTTCAATACATGGAATTTGTACATAACCACCAACCGGATCACATGTTAATCCTAAATTATGTTCAAGACCCATTTCGGCTGCATATTCAATGAGTTCATTACTTAATTCTAAAATCCACCCATAACTAGCTGCTGCCATTGCACAAGCACTACCGATTTCTGCTTGACAACCACCTTTAGCTCCTGAAATTGTAGCGTTTTTCTTAATAACATTTCCAAATATTCCAGCTACTGCTAATGCTTTAACAATATCACATTTTTCAATTTGTAAATCTTTATAACAAAAATATAAAATTGCTGGTAAAACCCCACTTGCCCCGCATGTTGGAGCAGTAATAATCGTATTACCACTAGCATTTTGTTCACTTACACCATACGCATAGCTACTAACAAGTAATCTTTCTTTTTCACTAATACGACGAGTATTTAATGCTTGTTGATGTAAATTTTTTGCAACTCGCTTAAGTTGTAACCTACCAGGTAATACCCCTGACGTACCAATACCACTTTCTACACATTCAAACATAATATCAACAACTCTGTATAAATATTCTTCGATATCTTCTTCAAATACTTTTATGTAATCAAAAAATGTTAGTTTATTTTCATCCATATATTCCAAAACTTCTTGAAGACTATTATGAGGGTAAACTTCACTAGTACTACAAGTTGGCTCTTCCCCATCAAATACAACTTTACCACCACCTACGGAATACACTGTATATGATATTGTATCATTATCTTTGTTTTTTATATCAAAGCGCATTGCATTTGGATGTCCCGATAGTTCTTTTGCGACAAAATGAATTTTATGTGGTATCTCCCCCAATGTTTTTTCAATAATTGCATCTGTTAAATGCCCTTTACCAGTAAGTGCTAATGAACCGTGTAAATAAACATCGATAAACGTCGCATCACGATGTTTTTTACTAATAATTGTTGCTGCTTTCATTGGTGCAAATGTATGTGATGATGATGGCCCTAATCCAATATTTAATAATTCTTTAATTGATTCCATGTATAACTCCTTATAATTTCAACATAAACAACTCAAACCCGAGTTTTTTATCTATTTTCCCTGTTTTAATACCAATATCTAATTTAGAAAGTTCATCAAGTAAATCAACAAGTTCTTGAATTTCAAAATGTCCACCTTCTTGCCTTACATATTTTAGACGATATGGATTAACTGAAAGTATTGAACCTATCTCTTTATCAGTATACCCTTTTCGATCTAATAATTTCACTTGATATAATAACCGTAGTTGACCTGCAACTAATATTATTAATTTTACTGGTTCCTCATTTAAAACTAATAAATCCTTATATATACTAAACATTCTTTGTTGATCCCTTGAAACAATTGCACTAGTTAGTGCAAATACATTCTCTTCTAATGGTTTATTAACTAATAATTCAACAATATCTATTGTAATATTATTTGTATATAATGTTAATTTTTCCACTTCTTTTGAAGCAATTAATAAATCATTATCAATTCTTGATACAAGTAACTCTAAAGCATCTTCATCAATACTTGATTGACGTTTGATTATTGATTTGCGAATTGTCTCCTTTATTTTATGATGACTTAATTTATCATACTCTAAAAAGGTAACTTCTTTACGCAACTGTTTCACTACTTTTTTACGATTATCAAAGTCTTTTGCATCATGAAATAGAACAAATATCGTGTTAGGATTATCTTTTTTTAGATATCCTAGTAATATTGCTTCATCATCATTATTCTCTTTTTTTATACGCTTAGTTGTTAAGAAATACGGATGATATAACACAACCATCTTATTTTCAGTAAAAAATGGTGGCGTACACAAATCATCTTCAATTTCTTTCATTGTATGTTGATCACCATAATATACTGAAAAATTCATATTTTCATCATCACAATTATACTCTTTTTGTAATGCCTGTAACTTGTTGTCCATCAACAAACGTTCTTCACCATATATAACAAATATCATTTTTCATCACCTTGTACTATTATAACGTATTGACCTTAGCTTGTCATTGCTTATTTATATACATATGTACCAAATGGATAATGTATAATCTTAACCATTCCATCTAAATCACTGCGATAAATTTTCACCCCATAGCTTTTTAAACGATCAATTACCAAATTTGTAGGATGTCCGTATTCATTTTGATAACCAGCACTAATTAAGGCTACACTTGGGGATACTTTTTCAAGTAGCAAGGAATTAGTTGAAGTATTGCTTCCATGATGCCCAACTTTCAAGACATCGATGTCTAACTCTGGATAATTTTCAATAATTTGTTTTTCAATTTCTACACTGGCATCACCCGTAAATAAGTATTCAACATCATTAATAATTACATGCATTACTAAAGATAAATCGTTACTATCATCAGATACTTTATCAAATTCTAATAGATTAATTTTAATATCACCAATGATATATTCTTTTTGTTTATCACTTACAATTATATGTTCAATTGGGAATTGTTCTTGTAAACTCTTAGCTGCTCCACTATGATCAAAATCATCATGTGATAAAAATAAATATTCTAACTTTGTAATTCCTTGACTTTTTAAATACGGTATTAATGTATTACTAGCAATATCATAATCTAAAGAACCACCAGTATCTATTAAAATATCTCCTTTACTTATAGCTTGTTGAATTAAAAAGCTATCACCTTGGCCAACATCAATCATAACTACTTTTGTAAATAATTGAAATTTACTTACACCAAAGAACACTACTATGATACATAGTATTTTAATTCCTGATTTTTTTAATGATACCCCGATATTTGCATCAAATATCATATTAAAGTATATCCAATAATACAATCCTATAAAAAATAATGATGGTACCTTAAAAGGAATCATTATATTTATTGCTTCACTAAATGATAATATCATTTCAAATACATATATTACTACTAGTAATACAATTTCAATAAATTCACCAAAAATTAAAAACCATAATAATAATTGATACAACAATTCAATAATTGGCAAACATATAAAAGATAATGCTAGTGAAAGAAGTGGTATTTGATAATTTAGAGAAAGAACAATTGGTAAAGCCCCTAAATATAAAAGGATCCCCATATATTTATGATTATGAATACATAAAATTAAAAAATACATAAAGAAAGAAAATATAAATGACAAACTATAAATAATATATGGATTAAAAAAGATAAATAGTAATCCTGTAAAACCAAAAATATCAAAAGTACTAAACCACCTTTTACCAAAATAATAAAATACCATCATTAGATACGCTCTTGTAAAAGAAATAGAATATGGTATTGATATGATATATATACCAATTAATAAAAAAATAACTATTTCTAAGTATTTAGGACTAATTAGATATTGTAATATCGATTGTAACCACCTCTTTAAAAAGAACATATGCATCCCCGAAAGAGCAAATAAATGAACTAATGATAATGATTGCATGCTAGTATATAATTCTTCAACTTGACTATCTTGAACACCAAATAAAAATAACTTAGCATAGCTAGTAATTTTATCATGACCTTGGATTCGTTCATTAATAAATGAATACAAGGAATACACTGGTTGATGATGATTGATTTTATTTAAGTATCCTACTTGCATTATTCCTTTTGAAAGCAAATATTTTTGATAGTCAAAAGCATGATCATTTTTGCTCGATAAAATATCAAAATGGGTAATTTCTAATTCAATATTATCACCTTGTTTCACTTTAGAAAAATCCCCATATACTTTTGTATATGAGTTATTTGTATACACTGTTAATGAATCATCACGTACCTCACCTACTTTGCCACTAATACTTGTTTCATTATTTGGGGTTGGATATTGCATCATAGTAACAAACATAGCTGTAAAGATAATGATAATTATACATTGAACAAAACGGATTTTGGTATATAAAAAATAATATAGTGGTACATACAATATCAAAAAGATGATGTGATAGTGCATCGATACTACATAAATTAGAACACTTAAAAAATAAAATAATAATTGATTTTTTATAGGCATACAAGTTCTCTTAAAGAAAGATATGTTTTATAACCGACGCCACTAATATTCATCAAGTCTTCAAAAGTTTCAAATTTAGTACGATCACGGTACTCAATAATTTTATTTGCCATTACGGGACCAACACCTGGAAGTAATAACAATGTTTGATAGTCACTAATGTTAATTGAAGTTTCACTTTTTTGACTAGGAATATAAAATGTTTGATTGTGTTCTAATGTCCGATTGATATTATAGTTATATTCATTTTCAAGTTGATAATATGTAAGAATATCCATAACTGTAGGTACTTTTTGGAAATATAGTTTTTCTTGATACTTTCCTTCAACAATAATTACAATTTCTTTGTTTTCAACTACTTCTTCAACTTTTTGGCTTGGTATTATAAAATGGTAAATACCCGAAATTAAAAATAAACTTATTATAATAATGATTTCCTTTTTCTTCATAATTTTCTCCCATCAAAAAAAGATAGGTTTCCCTATCTTATTTAAGCGGTTCAACAATGTGTAGATGGCGATATGCTAGACTAGTAGCAATACGTCCTCTAGGGGTACGTTTAATTAAACCTGTTTGTAGTAAATATGGCTCATACACATCTTCTAATGTTTGGGGTTCTTCACCAATTGATGCAGCAATGGCTTCAACCCCTACTGGACCACCCTGAAAACGTTCAATGATACCTAGTAAATATTTATGATCAACATCATCAAGACCTAAAGAATCAACTTTTAATCTTTCTAATGCCTCTACTGTACGTTGTTTTGAAATAGTACTATCACCATAAAACTGTGCAAAATCACGAACACGTCGAAATAATCTATTAGCGATTCGTGGTGTACCACGAGAACGAATTGCTAGTTCTCTTTTAGCATCATCATCCATTTCTACTTGATATACTCTACTCGTACGATCAATAATAGCAGTTAATTCATCTTCTTTATAATATTCTAACTTCGATAATATTCCAAAACGATCACGTAATGGTGCTGACAGGTCACCTGCTCTCGTTGTTGCCCCAACTAGTGTAAATGGTGGTAAATCAATACGCACAGAACGCGTCGTTGCTTCTTTACCAATGACGATATCTACACAATAATCTTCCATAGCTGGGTATAAAATTTCTTCAATGACTTTATTTAAGCGATGAATTTCATCAATGAATAATACATCACCTGGTTCTAATGCTGTAAGTATTGCAACCAAATCACCAGTTTTTTCAATACTTGGTCCTGTTGTTATCTTAATATTTGAACCCATTTCATTTGCGATGATCATTGACATTGTTGTTTTTCCTAGTCCTGGAGGACCATATAATAATACATGGTCTAATGCTTCATCACGGATTTTAGCAGCACCAACGAAAACTTTTAAATTTTCTTTTAAACTTGTTTGACCAATATATTCATTAAAATCTTGAGGACGAAGTGAACTTTCATCATCTTCAATTGTTACATCTAATACTTCATTTCTAGACATATGCTCCTCCTACTTTACAAGCATACTTAAGGCTTTTTTTACATAACCATTGGTATCACTCGTCTCACCTTTTAATTTATCTAATACTTTATCAACTTCTACTTTACGATATCCTAGAGCTACTAATACTTCACCTGCTTCTTCTAGTTCATCATTTTTCATCATGATTGGCATACTTTGATGACCAGCAAACTTACCTTGTAAATCCAAAATAATTTGTTGGGCTGCTTTTGGACCAATTCCTGGTATCTTTTTTAGATATGTTACATTCTTATTTTCGATAGCATCAATTATATGATGGATGTCACCTACTGCTAGCATACCAATTGCAGTTTTACAACCAATTCCTTTTACTAGAATCAGTTTTAAAAATAACGCTTTTTCTTCTTTAGATGAAAAACCAAATAAAATATGATCATCTTCCTTTACTTGTAAATGAACATACACTGTTACAACACTGTCCTTTTTAAATGCATATGGGTTACTTACATGGATAACATACCCGATATCACGATTATCAACAATTATTGCATCACTAACAATGTCTACTATTTTTCCTTTTATATAACTATACATATATACTCCTATCCATAATATTATTTTACTATTTTCTTATATATTTTATGTCTCAAATTTGTTTCAACGTCACTATTATAACATTATTTTATATTGTGATAAATAGAAATCGATTTGTTTCAATATTGTAAATAGTATATAATATATATAAATAAAGGAGACCAGCTATGGAACCATATATGTTAAATAATATTGAGACAATTGACTTTGTATTTAAATCAAAATCAAAACGTCATATCCTTGATACAATTCATTTTAAAGCATTTGAAATTCATCAATATGCTGTTGATAACATTAAAATAGAAGATGATCAAGTAGTATTATCTTTTTCAATTACTGATTTTAATAATGGAAACTACATTGAAACTGTTGAGTATGTATGTAATCTAGCGATAACATTAACTACGTATCGTAGAAAAATTAATTTTACAAACAATAATCGAAGCAACATGAAACATAACACACTCCCTAGCTTTAATTCATTTCAAGCAGTTGCTCTAACACTTAATGCATTTGATGAGTATAAAAATCGTTTATTTACATTACAAAATAATATTACATGCAAAGATTCAACAATGCGTGGAACATTATATAATGGTCATTCAATTGTATTTGATAATACACTATATATAGAAAATTAGATACTTAGGTATCTTTTTTTCTAGTATTTTATTTAAATTCGAGTATACTTTAAGTAATTAATTATTGGGGGAACATATGAATCTAAAGAAAGATATATCACTTGTTGATGGCGATATTAAAAAAAGTATATTGTACTTTGCAATACCATTAATGCTTGGAAGTTTATTTCAACAACTATATAATACAGTTGATAGTATTGTTGTCGGAAATTTTATAGGTGACAATGCCCTTGCAGCAGTTAATTCTAGTGCATCCATCATAAATTTATTAATTAGTTTTTTTATGGGTTGTGCCCTTGGGGCAGGTGTTTGCATCTCACAATATTTTGGGGCAAAAAAGGATAAAGAAGTACATGATGTTGTTCATACTACGATGGCACTATCTATTGTAGCTAGTATTATTGTTACGATTATTGGGGTAATATGTACTCCATTTATTTTACAAATGGTAAATGTTGCACCTGAAGTTATGGCAAATAGTCAAACATATTTAACAATTTATTTTGGTGGTATTACAAGTGTTATTGTATATAATATGGCCAGTGCCATATTACGTTCAGTTGGTGATAGTAAATCACCATTATATTATTTAATGGTTGCTAGTATTATAAACATTATTTTGGATTTATTATTTGTGATTGTTTTTGATATGAAAATTGCTGGTGTTGGATATGCTACATTAATTGCTCAATTTACTAGTGCAATGTTAGTTATTATAAAACTAATTCGCTGTAAAGAAGTATATCGCTTAGAACCAAAGAAAATAAGGTTCCATAAACATGCATTACATAAAATAATTAAAATCGGTTTGCCAAGTGCAATTCAAAATACCATTATATCGCTGTCAAATGTTGTTTCTCAAGCAAACATTAATACATATGGAGCGGTTGCTATGGCTGGAGCTGGATCATATATGCGTATTGAAGGATTTGCAGCAATGCCAATATTTTCTTTTTCAATGGCACTAACAACATTTGTTGGACAAAATATGGGTGCTAAAAAATATGAAAGAGTAAAAAAAGGTGCAACGATTGGTTTAATTATGAGTTGTATAAGTACCCTTGTCATATCAATATTATTATTCTTATTTGCTGATGAAATGATATCCATCTTCTCAAGCAATCAAGAAGTAATTAAAGTTGGTAAATTAATGATGCAAACCGTACTTCCAGGATACTTATTACTAACCGTATCCCATACACTTGCTGGAATACTTAAAGGTGCAGGACTTACCAAAATACCAATGTATGTTATGATTTTATGTTGGTGTATATGTCGCATGCTTTGGGTTACATTTGCATCAAATACGCTTCATGATATTGTCTATGTCTTTATGGGTTGGCCTCTTACTTGGTTACTTAGCACAATTATTCTAGTAACTTATTATCGTAAAAATGATTGGATATCTTATAATATATAATTATCTTACTAGACAAGTATGTATTAAGTATGGTACAGTTGTAAAAATACATTTAAAGGAGTATATAT
Organism: uncultured Erysipelotrichales bacterium; assembly: GCA_964369175.1. Lineage (GTDB taxonomy): Bacteria > Bacillota_I > Bacilli_A > Erysipelotrichales > Coprobacillaceae > Tannockella. The sequence continues at coordinate 40,804 of CAYJEM010000003.1, forward strand.
TTTGAAAAAGAATCCCCAAAAAAGAAGATTGTTTAATGAAATGCAATCTCC
>CAYJEM010000003.1:40954-62387 GCA_964369175.1 uncultured Erysipelotrichales bacterium
ATATTTTGAAAAAGAATCCCCAAAAAAGAAGATTGTTTAATGAAATGCAATCTCCCGATGATGTTTTACATTACATATTAGATGGGAATCAATTATTTTTACATAGCGATCATAATTCAGGAGATGTTTCTTCTCTACGTAGAGAAAAAACAACAATTGAAGGACAACACCCGTATGCTGTAATTATTTGTTGCTCTGATTCAAGAATGTCACCTGAACATATCTTCATGGCTGGAATTGGTGAACTATTCGTAATCCGTAATGCCGGAAATGTCATTAGTGATATTGAACTTGCAAGTATTCAATTTGCTGTTGATATTCTAAAAGCTAAGCTTGTAATGGTACTTGGACATACAAATTGTGGTGCAATTAATGCTTCTCTAGAAGATTGTACCATTGGTAAGTTTGAAAGTATTACAAAACACATAAAAAAAAGCTTAACAGGTAATGAAGACGCTAAGCTAGCGGAAATTAAAAATGTTATTTATGGTGTAGAAACATGTATGCAAGATCCAATTCTTGAAAATGCTACCAAAAACAATGATGTAAAAATTGTTGGGGCAATGTATGATACATATACCGGTAAAGTTACGTTACTATAACACTTCTTAAGAGGTGTTTTTATTTTATAAACAAAAAGAATAGTTTTAAACTATCCTTCGTCTAATATTTGATTTATTGATGAAAATATAACATGTGTCATTTGAATTGCTCTGTTCAATGTTCTACATATACAAAAACATATTACATTGATATCTATATTTAAAGTCTTTTATAAACTTTTTAGAAATAGAAATGGCATCACCAGTAGAAAGAAGTACATTCCCATTGTCCATCCCTTCGACATAGTTTAAGTTAATTGCATATGATCGGTGTGTTTTCATGATTTTTTTTGAACCTATAAACTCCAGAAGTTTAACTAAATTTATACTATAAATATACTTCTTTTTGCGTGTATGCAGTGTACAGTATCCTTTATTAACAGAAATATATATTATGTCATTTACTCCTATGTAATCACCTACAATATATACAATTTCTGAATCAATATATTTTTTGATTATCTTTGACAAAGTTGCAGGGAGTTCATGTTTCAGTTCTTGCTTAGGAATATATGCATGCACATTTTTGCCAAATAATTTTATCATGTGGTGATCATGATTACTTACAAATACAATATTTCCACCATTCCCCCTATTTTCGATATATTCCTTTAAATCAATTCCTGATACGCATGGCATTTCTATATCAAGTAGATAAATATTGTAATCAACATCTGTATTCTTTACCTCTTCTCCATTTAAAAACGTATCAACTTGATAATCATATGTATCATTTTTCATAAAGTACTCTTCAAGAATTTTAACAATGAATTTAATGTATATTTCTTCATCATCACAAATCGCAATTTTAATCATTTTTTCCTCACCCTTCTAACATGAAATTATAATGACTATGATTCAATTAACAAAGCTAAGTCAATAACTTGGTGATAATCATAATAAAATTCAGAATTCTCTAGTCTTGAATTATTTGCTACAAAAACAATTCCTGAATCTGACAATGAAATATCATATATTTTATAATCTAGTAACATTGATTCGATTTCATGAGTCGTTAAATTTTGTTTATACATACCATTACTATCTAAGGAAACATAGTATAGAAAACCATCATAAACATCAAAGCCATTGACTGATTTTTCTACAAGTAATTTTTCTTCCTTAGTAATCGTATCAAAACTATATACCAATCCATCTCTAAAAGATGAAAAGTATATTGTATCATTTTCAATATATACTGTATTTACTAAATAATCAAAAACCTTACTTTTTTCATTTGTTTTAGTATCATATGTATATAGTTGATTTGTAGTATCTTTATAATATATTTTAGAATCTATTGTTGTAATAAAATAAGCTCCAACATCTAATACCTCTTTACTACTGCCATCATTATTTATCATCTCAACTCGATTTGGATAACAAACATATAAATTTGTTGATGTTTTGTAAATTTGAGTAATACTGTTCATTATATTAGGTGTAAATACTTTTGTAACTGGATCAATAAGAGAATAATTCTTTGAATAAATAATTTGTTGTTCAAAGGTATCTAGATTTAATTCGACAATATTTTGATAGCCATCTTCTGTATATGTGTAATAAAGCAAATTATGAAAAATATATTTATTTTCAATAGATAAAATATTTTTTAATACATCTCTATTTATATGATACATTTTATTATTACTTTTACCATAGAAATGATTTGAAAGAATAATATAGTCATCATTGTAGTGAAAAGTGTCATTTTTATAATTTATAGCACTGTCAACATTTGTATATTGTATTTGGTTACATCCAGTAAGTATAAACATACAAAGTATACCTATCGCTGCTTTATACATCTTTTTACTTGGAACAAATATATACATTATTACTGCAACAACACTTGCTACTAATAGCACGATATATGTTTCTAAAGGTAAAAAATGAACTGGTGGTGTAACATCACTACCACTAACAAAATAATATATAGGATTAAAAAATCCGATTGGTAAAATCCAGTATAAAAACTTTTGAGTTGTAAGCAATAATGGTAATATATAAATACTAATAAACATAAACAATAATTTTATCGTATCTATTTTAAAACGAATGTATACAAGAAAAGCCGTACTTATAAGTATTATACATGCAATGCATTGCATTACAAATTGTACTGCCATACAACCTATAATTGACATTGAATACGTTGAGTTATTAAAGAACGTAGTACTACTCATTGTTGCAAATAATTCATGAAAGTAATGCATGTCAAATAATGTTATTAGATTTATGATATATACTACAAACAATGTAGTTATTGAAATAGAAATGAGTACATGCATTTTTACTCTCATCAATTTTTGTTTTCCTACAACCGTTGTTTGTAATAACGATAGCGTTTCTGTTTCAAAATGCAATGACATAGCACATAAGATAATAATAACTATGATAAATAAATACGGTATATCACGGTTAAGGTATTGTATCATATTATCATTATTAATAAACTGACGATTTACATCTTCACTTACATAATTCAAGTAGTTATTTGTTTTTGTATACACATCACTTTTTTCAAGATATGTTTCTTCAATTGTTATTGATTGAATATATTCTTCATCAGATAAATTGTTTGAAAAATATTGTTCTTGTAACTGTATTATATTTGCTTGTGCATTTTGTACGTGTTGACCTTCTTCATTGAAAAGAGCTCGCTTTTGATCATCTAATTTCCCATGTAATTGATTATAATATTCTTGATTTACTACCATTTGATTTTCAGTATAATACGATACAGGACTACTCATCATGTTTGAAAATATTACTTGTACTAGTAGTGCAATGATTAGTAAAATTCCTTTTGAATTAAAAAGGACTTTTTTGTATTCTGCTTTATACATATCTTCTTTCACCTACTTTCTTTGATATAAATATAGATAAAATAAAAATAAGTGATATAACAAGTATTACTATATACAATGTTGGAATATAAAATTCATTAACCCTTACAAATTCAAAACCAATCATTATATTTGGTATATAAAATATATTTGAGATAAATGGTAGTAAATTCAACCATAACATAATACCTATAAAAATAGTTATCAAAAATGTAAAAAAGAAGTTCTTTGATATCTTAATAATAAGTACAATTATTGATGAAAAAGCTACAATACCAATAACTTTTAAAAGAATATTTAGTATGATGTAACTTAATATGTTCATCGTAAAGTATGAATTAAAATAATTAGACATACTATATATTGGATTCGATAAACCATCAAAATGTAATAAAAAATCATGTATTACATAATCACTTGTAAAAAATATTGCCGCTATAAAAAGCATTGTAACTATATAAAGAAAAATACTTATAATATTAATCTTCTTTTTCCCTAATGGTGTACTTTTAATAATTGCTTCCATATTTGTATTTTGATTATAAAACAAATACTGTACACCGATAAATACACATAATACAATTACCAATAATAGTGAAATATTATAATTAAAATAGTTATCAAAATACTTTGTACTATAATAAGATGTTATTCCTCGATTTTCTAATCGTTCTAGTAGTAAATTGTTGTATGAATCATTATATTCATTTAATTCAATATTTTCATTTACTATAGTTATCATATTATCAATTGTTGATTGATAAGTGTACATTCTTTCATAGTCATTTAATAATTCTTCAAATACATGCATATCACCATATGTATACCCTGTATATGTACTTGGATCCATTTGTGGATTACTTTCATTGTTATTTGATAATTCTAATTGTAATCGATGATAATTTTCATTTAAAAAATCAACACTATCTTGATTAAATCTACCATCTATTTGCATGGCAATTTGTTGATATCCTTGATCATATTGATAGCTTGAAGAAGTAAGCGTTGAAAAAGTAATAATACTTATATTTACTATAAAAAACAGTAAACAAATTAGTAAAGTTTTTTTATCAAGAATCTTTTTAAACTCATAACGTAGTAATGTTTTCATCACTACTTCCAAAATAATACATATAAATATCTTCAATATTTGCAGGTATTACTTTTCCAATTGGTTCCTTTGATATAATTTTTAATGTATAGTCATCTATGTTTTCTTTAATATGAATGACTTGATAAGTGTTTAAATAAGTTTGTAAAGTTTCTTGATTAACTGTTACTTCTTGAATAGTATTTCCTATTTCGCTAAGAATTTCTTCTTGACTTCCCATTTTCATTATTGAACCATCGTTTAATAAAATGATTTTGTTTGCGATATACTCAATATCCGAAATAATATGAGATGAAAATATAATAATCTTTTCCTTTGATAATTTAGAAATAATGTTTCTAAAACGAATACGCTCTTTTGGGTCAAGTCCAGCAGTTGGTTCATCAAGGATTAATAATTCAGGATCATTTATTAATGCTTGTCCAATTCCAAGTCTTTGCTTCATTCCACCAGAAAATGCTTTAATTTTTGTGTTACGTTCATCTTTTAGGTTCACCATTTCTAATAACTCATTGACGCGATAATTTATCTTATGTTTTTCAATACCTTTTAATATACACATATACGATAAAAACTCATACGCACTAAAAGTTGGATAAAAAGTCGGATATTGTGGTAAATAGCCAACCTTTTTTACGAATTCATCACTACTAATAGTATATTTGCCATCATCAACTGTAATTGAACCACTTGTATAATCTAATAAAGAAAGCAATATATGGATAAGTGTTGTTTTTCCTACTCCATTAGGTCCAATTAAACCGTATACCCCGTTTTCTAAAGTCATATTGATTCCTTTTAGAACATGCTTCTTTCCATAATATTTATGTAAATCATTTATGTTTATTTTCATTCGTATGATACCTCCACTATTTTATCTGCCGTATTTTCTTGACCATATAAAATAATTGCTTTATTTGTATCTGGGTTATAACAAGTAAGCAAATGACTAGCCTCTTCAGGTATAAATGAATAGTTAGTTGAATCATTTTTTGTATGCACTACATATACTGGTGATTTTGATGAAGCATCTATCGTTGATAGTAAAGTTGTAGAAGAGAGTAGTTCTAGATGAAATGAACTACCTACATTTTCAATAGAAACTTCTTGACTTGTATTGGATTCTACATCATATAGTAAGGCAACTCCTCTACCAAGATATGATTCATCGTATCGTTCAATATCTTCAACTAAAATTGTACCATCATATTGTTGTAAATGTATTTCTTGACGATGATGTAAATCCATACTTTTATCTACTAGAGATATACGTCCGTACACATTACTTCCTGATATATCAAATTCTTTTTCATGTATATATCCACCACCAAAAATCACGTAATCATTGTGAAAAAATACTTGATTTATAAAACCAACAGTTCCTATAGATGACTCTTGGTCGATTTTATTTTCAATAAGAACCTCATCTACGTTTGTGTACATATCACGAACATATAACGAACTATTATTTACTACATAAGCAACTTTACTATAATCATCACTAATTGCAATCATTGCACTTGTTACTCTTTCACTTTTTTCACTAATAAAATCTAAACTATATTCTTTTATTATATTTAAATCATAATCATATGCTTTTAAATATTTACTATTTTTTATGTAAAAACTATTTTCATTTGTAATAATAGTACTACCATATTCAATGCCTTGTTGCTCTTCTATACTGTGTAGTAATTGATATTTATCATCATATACTGAAATACTTACTGTATCCGTTGGTGCATTTTGTTGTGGTGTATGTACCACAATATATTTACCTTGGTAATATTCCATACATACGATACTATAATTTTCCTTCATAAGACTATCTACAGTGTACTCATTTTCAACAGTTGGTTGTATTTCATTAGATTGTTGTTCTATTTCCACATTTGATCCACAACCACTTAGTACAAGTAGTAAAAATACCATAATTACTTGTTTCATTCGACAATATACCTCCCTGATTGAATCGTGTAAATATCTGTTTCAAAACTACGGATATCTTTTGGCACTAGTACTACATATATATTTTTTGTTTCTTCGTTTGGTTGTTTAAGTGTAAATTTTGAATATTTATGTTCTTCAATATTTACACTTACAATTTGCGTAGCTTCGTTATCCTCAAACAAAATTGCGTTATATGCTCCTGGTGCTCCATATGCTTCAATATTGATATTTTCACTATTGATTGTACCATTTTCATTTAACGTATTTTTGATATCAATATATGTATTCATTAGTAATGAACTTTGTCCATCAAATATATGTTCTTCTAATACTTCTTGAGAAATATCACTATATTGAATATCTACACTTTGTGGAGTTTGTATCAAATCTTTTGGATTTGATACATTTAAAATAATGTTAGATGATCTCGATAACGAATGTTCAAATGCGCTATAATCCGCAGTTGAAGTTACAACTTTATGTGGATTTAATATTGTTATTGGTGAAATATTTACCTTTGTTTCATTTTGTATGACTTGTGGATCTAATGTAATTTCTAAAATAACCTTTTCCTCTGTATTTGCGGTTACTACTTCCATAATTTTCTCTTCATTGTTTACAGTAAAATTTTGTGGAACACCATCAACTAAAAACATGACTCCTAGTGTTATGGGATTTCCAATATTATCGATAAAATAATTAAACTTTAGACTTTCCCCTGTATAAGTCCATTCTTCAAAATTATAATTTTCGACACCTAATACAAATTCATAATGTCTTTCTACACTTTCTTCCCCTTCAAAATTAATATCAGTTTGTGACTCCACTTCTTCTTTTGATTCACTAGAACTGCACCCCGTAAGTAAAAATGTACAAATAAAAAAAACACTTAACTTCTTTAACATACTCTTTTCCCCCTATTTATTGAAATGATATAAATCTTACTACATATCATCTACATATAGATATAATAATAACATACAAATTCGTAACATGCAAAATACGAACATTGTATTTTAATGTTCGTACATTGTATCTAATATACTTGTGACAAATATAATACTTTTGTATCTGAATGAACCGCTTCATGTGTAGAATAAGTTTTTAGAGTAGTATAGCGACAGTTATCAAAATAATCATAATCATAATATATCGTTCTATAGTACCCACCATTTCTTGGTGATGTTCCATATCTTGCACCATTATAATACCCAACAGTAGTTCCTGTAAGGTATAATTTTGATGTCTGCCCACTTAACATCTGAGTCCCCCACTCTGCATATTTGGTGTTTGTACCTGCCAATGACGTCCCAATTAAAGTTGCTTTCATATAACCTCTTTCTGTCCAAGCAGTTGACGTTGCTGCATCAACACTATTTGTAAATAATCCAATGCACATACATAATGTAAATAATGTAATAATGATTTTCTTCATATTCTCTCCCCTTTCTATATACTCAAAGTATACACAATTTATTTGATAAATTAGTATTTTGTCATAAACGGCACAATTTTCCCGTAAAAGGCATAAATTTGAAGTAGTTCAATAGCATATTTAACTTTATATAAACATATGACAATAAAAAAAGAATAGTTTTAAACTATCCTTAATATCCTTCTTCTTCCATTGTTTGATTTATTGATGAAAATATATCATGTGTCTTTTGGATTGGCTCATCCAATGTATTAAGCATTTCTTCACTCATATCCAATTGTGCATTAACTTTATCTATTTGATTGTTATATTGTTGTATTTTTGCATTTTTCTTTTTTACTTGTTTACTACCATAAATAAATAATCCAACACCTAAAACAAGTGAACCTAAAATACCAATTATGATTAAAAACCAATAAACACTTTCCATAAGTTTCTCCTATTCTATCCAACCAAAGTGAATACATGCATGTTGGATACCATCATCTTTGTTACTTTTTGTAACATACGTTGCAACTTCTTTTAATTCATCAATCGCATTTCCCATTGCGATTGCAATTGGGGCTTGTTTAGCCATTGACAAATCATTTTTAGCATCTCCAAATACAACTACATCATCCAAATCGCCACCAACTAAATTTACAAAATCAATAATACCACTATATTTATCAATTGGTTCTACAATTAATACATCATCATGATAACGTACATGATCAATTGCTTTAATACTTTCTAGCTTTGCTTCTTGATCATAATTTGCATTGATAAATATTTTATAAATATTTTTAATATCTTTAAATGATGGAACATACTTTGTTTCAAAATGATAACGCAGTTTACATTCAACATTACCTGTATAATATAAAATATCATTATCACCAACATTTACACCAAAACCTAAACCTTTTTCTAAGCATTCTTCAATAACTGCCATGCTTAAATTGTAATCCATTGGTATAACCCATTGTAATTCTCCATTTATTACAACACCATTACCACCATCACAAACCATGTTGTCAAAACCATTTGCTTCCATAAATTCACGGGCGTGTTTGTATCCTCTACCAGTGGCAATTGCTACGTAGTGACCATTATTTTTTAATTTTTCTAATGTATCGATTGTTGATGGTAGAACGATTCCACCAGGATTATCATTTGTTAGTGTACCATCAATATCAAAAAATATGTATTTTTTCTTCATTTTATTACCTCTTTTATTAGTATACTACAAAGTACAATTAATGTCTAAACTGCATATTATAAAACGCTGCATATTGGCCATCTTTTTTAAGTAAGTCATCATGAGTCCCAAGTTCCCCAATACCATCTTTAGTAAGTACACAAATAGACTCAGCATTTTTAATTGTTGATAAACGATGGGCAATTACTAATGTAGTTCTATCTTTTGCAAGTTTTTCTAAAGATTCTTGTACTATTTTTTCACTTTCATTATCCAAAGCACTTGTTGCCTCGTCAAATATAAGAATTGGTGGATTCTTTAAGAATACTCTAGCAATCGATAAACGTTGTTTTTGTCCACCTGAAAGCTTTACTCCTCTTTGACCACAATCAGTATCATATCCTTGAGGAAGACTCATGATAAATTCATGAGCATTAGCTTTCCTTGCTGCTTCAATAACTTCGTTATCAGTTGCATTATAATCACCAAAACGAATATTATCCATAATTGTTCCTGCAAATAAATAAACGTCTTGTTGCACAATTCCAATATTTTTACGAAGAGATGTAAGTGTTACGTCTTTTATATTGTATCCATCGACATATATACTCCCTTTTGTGGCCTCATAGAAACGAGGAAGTAAAGAACATATTGTTGTTTTACCAACACCAGACGATCCAACAAAAGCAAGATAATGACCTGGTTGAATTGTTAAATTGATGTTTTCAAATACATAAGGTGTTTTTTCATTGTAACGAAATGATACATCTTTGAATTCTATCTTACCTTCTACATTTTCTAATTTTGTAGCATCTTTTTTATCTTGGATTTCTGGTTCAATTTCAATGATTTCCATAAAACGTTCAAACCCAGTAATTCCATCTTGAAATTGTTCTGTAAAATTAATTAACTTTTTAATTGGATCTGTTAGATTTGTAATATACAGCATGAATGCAATTAAATCAGCTGTATTAATATTACCATCTAAAATAGATAATGAACCAAAGAAAATAACAGCTAAAGATATAAGACTAATAAATATTCCAAGCCCTGAATGATATCTTCCCATATAAAAATAACTATTTCGTTTACTATCAACGTAGGCATGGTTTGCAACAGCAAATTTATCAATTTCGTTATCTTCATTAACAAAACTTTTAACAACTCGAATACCTGATAAGTTATCTTCGATACCAGCATTAATATCACCTATTTTTTCACGGTTACGACGGAATGCTTTTTTCATTTTACGATTATAGTAATATGCAAAAACAACCATAACTGGAATAAAAGAAAATACAATTAATGTTAACTGCACATTTATCCCTAGTAATATAACAAATGCTCCAATAAACTTCACTAAACCAATAACAATATCTTCAGGTCCATGATGATATAGTTCAGTAAGTGAAAATAAGTCATTTGTAATACGTGACATCAATTGGCCGGTTTTTTGTTCATCATAAAAGCGATATGATAATTTTTGTAAGTGACAAAATAACTCACTACGTAAATCTTTTTCCATGTATGCACCCATAACATGTCCTTGATAGGCAATAAAATAATTACATAATCCCTCGATAATAATACAAACCAACATTAATCCTGCTAGCATATAGATTGTATTTGCTTGAAAGCTCCCTGACACAAGTACCGTTCCAGTAATATAACGAATAATTAATGGAAATAATAACGTTATTCCCGCTGCAACTAATGCACAAAACATATCTGCTAAAAATAATGGCATATATGGTTTATAGTATGATAAAAATTTTTTCATTTTCTTTGACATATTTTACCTCTTTTCCTCGATATATTGTACATTATTTTTAATGAAAATCATAGTCTATTACACCATAAAAAAAAACAAGTACTTCAAGGTACTTGTTAGTTTAAAAACCTAAATCTTCATTAACTAATATTATATGGATACGATCTAAATGTTTACTAAATCGGGTTACTAGAAATTGGCAACAAATGGTATCAATTGATGTACAATCAATACATGATCCAGTTTTTTTACATGGTGTAGTAATGTCAAATCTTTGACCGTTAATCGGTGCAGCGATTGTTCTAGCACGATCCAATGCAGCTTTTTCATCACTCGTTATTTTATTCATACCTACTACCATAATTACTTTACTTGGTCCAAATGCTATTGCTGCAACGCGATTACTATTACCATCAATATTTACAAGTATACCATCTTCACTAATCGCATTTGTACTACATAAATAATAATCTGCAAAAAAGCTCTCGCGTGAAATTCGAAGTGCATCACAAGGCGATGTTGAGGGTGTTTTTTCAATAAAATTAAAATTACCATCACGTAAATATTCTTTAATTCCAGTTGCATCAATCGAGTATGATCCGCCATTTGCAACAGTAGATTTTTCATCAATCATATCAATTAATAATAATTTTGCTTCTTCAATTGTTTGTACATAATAACCAGTCATGTTTCTTTTCTTTAAACCTGCAATCACCTTTTTAGCAAGTAAATGATTACGCATATCTTTTGGGTTCATAAGTTCTCCTCCTTACATTATGATTCCTTACCTCTTTCTATTATTTTATCTTATTTTGAAATGATTGTATAATGATTTATATAAATATATGTTATAATCTTTTTCAATTGGAGGTATATACATGAAAATACTTTGTTTTGGAGATTCAAATACATATGGATTTAATCCAGTAAACTATAAACGTTACAATACAACGCAAAGGTTCTCTTCTCTTTTACAAACTAAACTTGGTAGCAGCCATACTATCATTGAAAACGGTGAGTGTGGTAGAGCAATTGTTACAAGTAAAAATGCAATTATGAAAGAATTAAATACACATAGTGACATTGATATCATTATTTTAATGTTAGGTACGAATGATTGTAATGGTCGTTTTCAACATAGTGATAAAATGATTAAGGAACATATAGAAGATTTATTAATAAATATTAAAAAGGTGTATCAGGGAGAAATCATTCTTGTTGTCCCGTTTATCATTTTAGATTCAATTATAAATAATTTAAATTATGATATGGATGAGTGTAGTCATGCAAAATCAGTTTCTCTGATTGCATCTTACAAAGAACTATCAGATCAATATAATTGCCAATATGTTGATTCTAATCAATATGGTAGTGCAAGTATTGTTGATAGTGTTCACATAGATATCGAAACTCATAAAATATTATCTGATATTTTACACATGAAAATAAATGAAATTATAAAAAGCGATATCTTGTAATATCGCTTTTTGATTATTTACTTGCATCAATCATTAACTGACATATACGGTTTGAGAAATCTACTGGATTTTCAATTTCAAATCCTTCAATTAGTAATGCTTGATCATATAATAATGAAGCATAGTCATCCATTTTTTGATTGCTGGCATCATGAATCTTTTGCATAGCATTAAAGATTGGATGAGATGGATTAATTTCTAGAATTCTTCCAGCTTTAACATCATTTCCTTCTGGCATACTAGCAAGGACTTTTTCCATTTCAAATGATAATCCTTCACTACTTACTAAACATACTGGGTGAGATTTTAATCTTGTAGAGATTTTAACATCTTCCACTTTTCCAGCTAATGCTTCTTTAATTGTTTCTAATAAATCTTTATTTTCTTCTACTTGTTTTTCTAACTCTTCTTTTTCAGCATCTGTTGATAAGTCTAAATCTCCTTGTGCAACATTCTTAAATGCTTTTTCATTGTATGATTGCATCATTTGAAAACAGAACTCATCGATATTATCAGTTAAAAATAAAATATCATAACCTTTATCACTAACTAATTCAACTTGAGGTAAAGAAGAAATACGTCCATGGTCTTGTCCACTTGCAAAGTAAATCTCTTTTTGATCATCTTTCATATCATCAACATACTCTTGTAATGTAATTAATTTATCCTTTGTATGTGAATAATATAATAGTAAATCTTGTAACTTATCTTTTAACATTCCATAACTATGATAAATTCCAAATTTTAATTGTAACCCAAAGTTAGTAAAGAATTCCTCATAGTTTTCACGATCTTTCTTCAACATTGATTCTAACTCAGATTGAATTTTCTTTTCAATTTTTTCACCAATATAACGAAGTTGGCGATCTTGTTGTAAAATTTCACGAGAAATATTTAAAGATAAATCTTGAGAATCAACTAATCCTTTAACAAAACGGAAATGTTCTGGTATTAAGTCTGATGCTTTATCCATGATAAATACACCACGAGAATATAATTGTAACCCTTTTTCATAGTCTTGTGAATAGTAATTCATTGGTGTATGACTTGGGATATATAGTAGTGAATCATAACTAATTGTCCCTTCTACTCTTGTATGGACTACATGTAGTGGTTCTTTAAAATCATTGAATTTATCTTTATAAAATTCATTATATTCTTCCTTAGAAATATCTTTTTTATTTCTCTTCCATAAAGGAACCATAGAATTTAATGTTTTATACTCTGTTACTTCTTGATATTCATCACTATCTTCAACTTTTTTTGTAGTAGTAATATTCATTTTAATTGGATAGTGAATATAATCAGAATATTTTTTAATTAATGATTGAATATGTCCTTCTTCTAAATATTGATCATAGTTTTCATCTTCAGTGCTATTCTTAACATAAATACGAATTGTTGTACCATGATTATTCATTGTAGTTTCTTCGATTGTATATCCATCACTAGCATTTGAAGACCATAAATATGCTTGTTCTTCACCATATTTTTTAGAAATAACTTCAACTTTATCTGCTATCATAAATGAAGAATAAAACCCAACTCCAAATTGACCAATAATATCAATTTCATCATGTTCATTTTCACCTTTAAATGCAAGTGAACCACTATTAGCAATCGTACCTAAATGAGTTTCTAATTCTTCTTGATTCATTCCGATACCATGATCTTTGATCATTAATACTCGATGCTCTTTATCGATTGATAAATCAATTTCTAATTCTTCTCTTGAAATTGATGAAATGTTTTCTGTTAATGCTTTATAGTAAAGTTTATCAGTAGCATCACTAGCATTTGATACTAGCTCTCTTAAAAATATTTCTTTATTTGTATAAATTGAATGAATCATTAAATCTAATAATCGTTTTGATTCGGCTTTAAATTCTTTTTTCATTGTCATATATTTTCCTCCTTTTAGCACTCAACTGTATAATGTGCTAAAAATATTATAATATGCTTCTATCATTATGTCAATGTAAAAAAAGATACTAGTTTAGTATCTTTAATCTAAATCTTCACCATTACTTGTGCATACTTTGTTAATCCATTTATATGATTTCTTTGGTGTTCTCTTCAAATCACGAATATCATCATTTGTGCGATTCACATATACAAAACCATATCGCTTATCAATATCACATTGACTTGAAGGAATATCAATAGGTCCCCATGTCACGTAACCAAGACAAGGTACCCCATCTTCAATCATAGCATTTTTCATTTCTTGAATATGATCACGGTGATAAGCAATACGATAATCATCTTCAACAGTATTATTTTCATCTAATTCTTCACGCCAACCAATTCCATTTTCTAAAATAAATACTGGCATTTGAGTTCGTGTATGAATATCATTCATTACCCAACGAATACCATAAGGGTCAATTTGCCAACCCCACTCTGTTGCATCTATATGTGGGTTTAGAACGATTTTTTCACGTACAATCTGAGCATATGTTCTCTCATTGTCAAATTCACCTGTTTCTACAGTATCACTTCTATAATATGAAAATGCTTGATAGTCTACAGTATATGTAAGTAACTCTTCATCGCCTTCTTCAAATGAAGGCACCCACCCTCTATTTGTTAAATAGCTAATCATATAATTTGGATATTTACCATGAGCAAATACATCAGTATGAAAGTTATTCATATAATTATTTGCCTGTTGTGCAAACAAGTTATTCTTAGGTGTAGAGGTTGCTGGATAGATATTTGTAATAGCATTCATCCCACACATATATCCATCAGGTATAAGTCTGCGAAGGGCTCTAGTTGCTTTACAATGAGCAATAAACACATTGTGGTTTACTTGGTACAAATGTTTTGGATAACTTACTCCTTCTGGAACTACTTCTGCATTTGAAAAACGTAATTCCATTGCATGTAAATTTTGTTCATTGAATGTCATCCAATGTTTTACCCGATCTCCAAATTGTTCCATACATACAATTGCATATCTTTCAAATAAATCAACTACTTTTCGTGATGCAAAACCATTATATTCTTTAACCAAATGATAAGGCATATCAAAATGCACTAATGTAATCATTGGTGTAATTCCATTTTTAATTAATTCATCAATTAAGTTATTATAAAAATCGATTCCTTCTTGATTAATTTCATCATCTCCATTTGGGATAATACGACTCCAACAAATAGAAAAACGATAAAAATTAAATCCCATTCCCTTTAACCATTGTACATCTTCTTCTACTCTATGATAGCCATCAATAGCAACTTTCCAATTGGCATACCCTGGTCGAGTTGGACGCACATCATAAATTGACACACCTTTACCACCTTGATCGTATGCTCCTTCTGTTTGAAATGAGGATACTGAACCTCCCCAATAAAAACCATCTTGTATTTTATTCACTATTTCTTCCTCCTTGTATGCATTTATCGTATCGTAAATATAGTAAATTTGTAAATACGAAAACAAAACGAATGAAAGCAGTTTCATAGTTTGTTACATTAATCATTTATATATGAAACAAAATTTCATTTATGTTATAATATATAAAGAGGTGAGAAAATGGAAAAAATAATCATTGATAATATTACCAAAGATTATGGTAATAACAAAGGCGTTTTCAATGTTTCTTTTACAGTAAAAGCTGGTGAAATTGTTGGTTTTCTTGGTCCTAATGGAGCTGGAAAAACAACAACGATTCGTCAATTAATGGGTTTTATTAAACCACAAAGTGGTACAGTATCAATACTAGGAAAAGACTGCTTTAAAGATGCAAGTCTAATTCATAGTTATGTAGGATATGTTCCTGGAGAAATTTCATTTGTTGATGAAATGAACGGTAATGAATTTATTGATTTTGTTGGTAAAAGTAAAGGTGTTACTAATATTCAATACATTAATGAATTAATAGCTTATTTTGAATTAAATCCAAGTGGAAAAATTAAAAAGATGTCTAAAGGTATGAAACAAAAAATTGCGCTAGTATGTGCATTTATGAATGATCCAGATATTTATATTTTAGATGAACCAACTAGTGGCTTAGATCCATTAATGCAAAATAAATTTGTTGATTTTATTTTAAAGAAGAAAAGTGAAGGTAAAACGATTTTAATGTCGAGCCACATTTTTGAAGAAATAGAGCGTACTTGTGATCGTGTTGCTATAATTAAAGATGGGAAGATTGTAGCTATTGATGATGTGGAAACCCTTGTCAAAAATAAGAAGAAGACTTTTATTATAACTTTAAAAAATACTCAAGATGTTGAATTATTTACAAAGTTATATCCTGATGCAATTATTAAAAAGAATACAATCGAAGTAACAATAGATGATTATAATCATCTATTAAATAACTTACATAGTTATGAAATTATTGATATCGATATCAAAAAGCAATCATTAGAAGAATTGTTTTTACATTTCTATGGAGGTCAAAGTCATGATAAATAAACATTTACTAAAAAAGGAACTAAAAAGCACAAGTAAAATATGGATACTATTCCTAGGAATTATTACAATGTATAGTTTTATTATCGTAGGTATGTATGATCCAGAATTTAGTAGTGTTTTAGATAGTGTTGTTGCAAGTGCACCCGAACTATTAGCGGCATTTGGATTTACTACTACTCCTACTGATTTAGTTTCATTCATAACAAATTATTTATATGGTTTTATTGTAGTTGTTATACCACTTATCTTTACAATAATACTATCTTACCGTCTAGTTGGTAGATATGTTGATAATGGTTCAATGGCTTATTTACTTACAACCCCATATAGTCGTAAAAAAGTAATTCTAACACAGATTACAAGTCAATTTTTATTTATTGTAGGCTATGTTATGTATATCTTTTTGATTATTTTGTTTGCGACATACTTATTTTTCCCTAATGAACTCGATATATTTTTGTTTCTAAAGATGAATATTGGTTTACTTGGATTACATCTATTCTTTGCAAGTATTACATTTTTAATCAGTACAATATTTAATGATGCCAAAAAAATTATTGGAATTTGTAGTGCACTCGTAATTGTTAGCGTATTACTACAAATGATTAGTCAAGTAAGTAGTGATATTGAATTCTTTAAATACTTTACACCATTAACTCTATTTGCAACTCACGATATTTTAGCAGGTGAGACACTTGGTTATATTTTAATGACAATTTTATATATTAGTGCTATTTTCTTTTACATCATTGCAGTAACAACATTTTGTAAAAAAGACTTGCCATTATAAAAGACAATACAAAAAATGTATTGTCTTTTATTCTACAAATTGAACATGATAATGCTTGGCCCATAAATGAATTTGATAGAAATACGCTAGTAGTTGTGGTCCGGTCATTAACTGACCAAACCAAGGAATAGAAAAGCTATCTCCTGAAGAATCAATTACCTCTATTAATTTACTAGTATCAAATAATTTGTGTAATACACTTTCTTTGTCTTTAATTGCTTTACGAATTAATTTTGTAATTAAGGATGCATATATTGGTGAATGCGTTTTAGGATATGGGTTCTTTTTGCGATTATAAATTTCACTAGGTAAAATATCTTTAAAAGCTTCCCGTAACAACCCTTTTTCTTTTCCCTGATAATGAATATATTTCCATGGAACGTTATACATATATTCAAATATTTCTTTTGATGCAAATGGTACTCGTAGTTCGATAGATTGTTGCATTGATTGCGTGTCACCACGGGTAAGTAATGTTTGCATAAACCATTCACTATTTAAATACATAATTCTTCGACATCGACTATCTTCATCAATATCGCAAGTATGCTGGATTTCTTGTAATGATTGCTTGTATTGTTTATAAATATAGTCTTTTATATCTTTTTTATTAATGTTTGCGTTCAATAATTCTAAACGTTTATCGATATCTTGCATCCATGGAAAATGTTTTTGATTGTATAAATGTTCTTTATAAAACCACGGGTATCCTCCAAATATTTCATCAGCACATTCTCCTGACATTGCTACAACATGTTGCCTTTTGATTTCTTTATTAAACAACAATAAGCTAGAATCAATATCTGCCATTCCTGGCATATCTCTAGCAATCATTGCTTGTTCAAGATGATCAATTAAGTCTTGTTGACTTAATACAACTGTTTGATGTTTAACTGTATACTTTTCTTGCATTTTACCAATATAATAATCATCTTGATCAACTTGAAAATCATTTGCTTTAAAATATTTGTTTTGTTGTTCATACGTAATACTATATGTTGATAAGTCACGAATATATTGACTTGCTAGTGCTGTAATAATACTTGAATCTAATCCTCCCGATAACATGGTACAAATAGGTACATCACTTAATAGTTGTTGGTGAACACTTTTATTTACTAGTTTTCTTACTTTTATTTTTGTTTCTTCAAAATTATCTAAATGTTCTTTTTCTTTTAAAATCCAATATCTTTCTTTATAGAACAATTCATTCGATAACACAAAATGATGACCACTTCGAAGCATATATATATCTTTATATATTGTCTTTCCTGGTGTAATGCTTGGACCAAGTGCTAATAATTCAACAAGTCCATGTTTATCTACCAGCGTAGTACCTAAATAATGTAATATTGCCTTTATTTCACTTGCAATAATGCATAAATCATCTTTGTAGTAATAATATACTGGTTTTACACCTAAATGATCTCTAGAACAAAATATTGTGTTTTCATGATGAATAACGAATCCAAATATTCCATCTAAATATTTTTCACACTCTTTTCCATATGCAATATAACTTACTAAAACAACCTCCGTATCACTCATAGAAGAAAATGTATATCCTAGATTGATTAAATCTTCTTTTAATTGATTCATGTTATAAATTTCACCATTATAACAAATTGTATATATTATACCATTATGCTCATACCTTAAAGGTTGATTTCCTCCTTCTAAATCAATGATTGATAATCGTTTGTGACCAAAGTAGATATTTTCTTTATACATATCATTCGTTTGACTTGGTCCACGATGTTGTAATAACTCTAATGCTGATTTACATTTATCGATATTTAATTGTTTTGTATTGTTTGGACTATATACACATAGTATTCCACACATTATTATCACCCCTTATAGTATATGCATAGTAAAAGTAAATAATGCATAAACAAAAAAGATACAATGAAATTATCATTGTATCTTAGTTAATTATTCAAATGTATTTGTCCTTGCAACTTCACGGATCCAAGAAGCCGATTTCTTTTCTTCACGCTCATATCCTCTATCTAAGCATACACGAATGAATCCATATCTATTTTTATAAGCATTTGCCCATGACCAACAATCAATTGCTCCCCAATAATGATATCCTAAGCAGTTAGCACCTTCATCAATTGATTTAGCAATCCATTCTAAATGATCCCTTACAAACTCAATACGGTAGTCATCTTGGATTGTTCCATCTTCATAGAATTTCTCTTCACCTTCTACACCCATACCATTTTCTGAAATAAAGAATGGCAAATCAGGACATTCATTTTTAATTTTCATACCAAAATCATAAATTCCTTTTGGATAAATTTCCCAACCACGATGAACATTCATCTTTCTTTCAGGCCAAATGTATGGTTTTGCAATACAAGGAAGTCCTCTTTCATCAAACTTAGTATCTGGTGCTTGTACACGTGTTGGTTGATAATAGTTGAATCCTAACCAATCTACTACTCCACCAGCAATAATTGCTTCATCTCCAGGTAAACGATTAATTTCAACTCCCCAATCATTTACAACTGTATTCATTACATCCTCTGGTAATTTTCCATGTGCTACGACATCTAACCACCAACGATTATGTAAACCATCAGTCATACGTACTGCTTCTAAATCATCAACGCTTGGATTTTCTTTTGTATATGGCGGTGCAAAACAGTTAATCATTCCTATTTTTGAACCTTCACATAATAACCCTTTTTCTTCTAGTTCACGATAATAAATAACTGCTAAACAGTGTGCTAATGTGATATTATATTGTACATTAATTGATTTTTTAAAATCATGAGTATATGGAAACCATGCACCATGTAAGTATTGTTGTTCTGGTTCTACGATTGGTTCATTGAATGTAAACCAATACTTTACTTTGCTTCCGAATTCTTCCATTGCAATTTTTACAAAATTCGCATATGCATGAACAACTTCACGGTTTTCCCAACCACCACGCTCATATAGATATTCTGGCATATCAAAATGATACATATTCATGTAAATATCAATTCCATTTTCATTAGCACAGTCTATTAATTTGTGGTACCAAGCTGCACCTTCAGGATTTAATTTTCCATTTTTATCTAATAAACGACTCCATTGCATTGAAGTTCTAAATGATTTAAAGTTTAAACTCTTTAATAATTTGATATCTTCTTCATATTTATGATACATGTCATTTCCAACATATGATCCCACACGATTGTGAAATGCTGATATTTCTTTATCTGACCACATATCCCAATAAGAACGTAGTCTTCCACCAACATTATACGACCCTTCTGTTTGCGGTCCAGACATAGCTGCCCCAAAGAAAAAGTTTTCAGGTAATTTGATTGTCATTGTAATTCCTCCTTAGTTATATATACATTTTATTTTATCTAGTAAAGTATGTAAATTAGAACGGTAAGATATATAATAATGTTTCATAATTTTATTGAAATTATCTATATATATGAAACAAAGTTTCATGTATAATAAATACAAGGAGATTGTTTATGAGTATAATGACACAACTAGAATTTGAATTAGATTTTTCTAATTGCGAAAAGGAATTAGCAAAATACATACTTGATAATGGTGAAGAAGTATTATCATTATCAATTAAAGAACTATCTAAAAAAACATTTACCTCACCTGCAACGATTGTACGTTTTTGTAAAAAGATTGGTTTAGATGGTTACTTAGACTTTAAGATTAAATATTCGGCAGAATTACAATATGATAATTATTCAAAGCATAAAATTGATGTAAACTATCCATTTACTAGCAATGATTCTTCAGTTGAAATAGCAAATAACATTGCTAATTTACATAAAGAATCAATTGATGATACATTGAAGTTAAT